>JACMIV010000160.1 GCA_014380965.1 Rhizobiaceae bacterium
CTCATGCCTTCGCCCCCCGTCGGCCGAAGCCGATCAGCGGCGTTGCCGCTTCGTCGAGCGGCCAGCGCGAACGCACCGGTGCGTCGAGACCGTCGACCCGCCCCGCTTCGAAGCGTTCGAGGCCGGCATAGGCGATCATCGCCCCGTTGTCCGTGCAAAGGAGAAGCGGCGGCGCGACGAGCCGGACACCTGCGGCCTGCGCCTCCCGGTCGAGCGCGCTCCGGATCGCCCGGTTGGCTGCGACGCCGCCCGCGACCGCAAGCACCGGATCGGCAAGATCCGGATAGGCCGCACGAAACCGCGCAAGCGCCCGGCCGATCCGATCGGCGAGACTGTCGGCGGCGGCCGCCTGAAAACTCGCGCAGAGATCGGCGACGTCCTGCTCCGACAGGGGAGAAGCTGCCGTCGCCGCCTGCCGGACGGCGGTCTTGAGGCCAGAGAAGGAGAAGTCGAGGCGCGCCTCGCCTCTCATCGGCCGCGGCAGCGCGAAGCGCCGGGGATCGCCCATCGCCGCCCGTCGCTCGACGTTCGGCCCGCCCGGCACCGGCAGGCCCAGAAGCTTCGCCGTCTTGTCGAAGGCCTCGCCCAGCGCGTCGTCGATCGTCGTGCCCCAGCGCTCGTAGGCGCCGAGCCCCTTGACGAGGACGATCTGCGTGTGGCCGCCGGACACGAGGAGGAGGAGGTAGGGATACGCGACGGCATCCGTGAGGCGCGGCGTCAGCGCATGTCCCTCCAGATGGTTGACGCCGACGAAGGCAAGGCCCGCCCCCGCCGCCAGCGCCTTGCCCGTCATCGCGCCGACGATGAGCCCGCCGACGAGCCCCGGCCCGAGCGTCGCCGCCACCACGGAGAGATCGCGGAGCGATACGCCCGCATCGACAAGCGCCGCGCGGACGATCCCGTCGATCGCTTCCACATGAGCCCGCGCGGCGATCTCCGGCACAACGCCGCCGAAGGCCGCGTGCTCCTCGACCTGGCTGAGCACGACATTGGAGAGGATGACGGGCGCCCCGTCCGCCATGCGCCCGACCACCGCCGCCGCCGTCTCGTCGCAGCTCGTCTCGATGCCGAGGACAAGCGGTGCGGTCGGCGGGCGGGCGCGATTGAGGTCGGCGGGAGAAGGCAAATCCGGTACCCTGAAGCGAAGATGCGTGAAACGGGAACTGCGGGATGCAGGATGGACGGCTCCTGATAGCGAAGCGCCGCCGGATTGACTATCGCCGGCGCAGGACATGGCGCTCTCCTCCCCGCTTCGGCATGGATTCCAGCGCAAGGCCGGGATGACGAAGCTTTCAAGGGTGAGCCTTTTCCACAACGCCGATCGGTCCTTGCGGGACTGCCCCGCTGCGGGCACACGAGAAGCGCGGCAATCGACCTGGTGCCCGCCTCCTTCTTGTGTTGATGACCGGATAAGCCGATTTCCTTGCGGCCTGCGTCTCGATATAGCTTCACTGGGGTGAAGCGGCGGTACGGACGTTTAGCGTTCGGCGGGGGGCGAGGCCCGCAGCCTGGCATGGCTTTGCGTGGGCACGCGGCACGAGGGGAGCGATCGACGCCGCATGAGCCTTGAAAGCGACATCGCGGTGTTGAGGGACGTCCCGCTCTTTGCCGAGCTCAGCGCGGACCAGCTCCGGCTTCTCGCCTTCGGTGCCGAGCACAGGCGCCTTCGCTCCGGCGAAACCCTGTTTCGCGCCTCCGCGAGGGCCGATGCAGGCTTCGTCGTCGCCACCGGCGAGGTCGTCTTGACGACGACGACGCCGAAGGGCGAGAAGACCGTCGGCCGTCATGGCCCTGGCACGCTCCTCGGGGAACTCGCCCTCGTCACCGAGACGCGCCGCCCTGCCACCGCGGTCACCACCTGCGACTGCGACGTCATCCGCATCCCCCGCGCGCTGTTTCGCCGGATGCTCGAGGAGTATCCCGAAATCGCCTTCGCCCTCCACAACAGGATCGCGGACGACCTCGGCAGGATGACGGCGGACATCATGGCGCTCGAAGAGCGCTTCGATCCGGCAGATCGCTGAGGCGGCAAGCCGCCCGCCACCGGGCGATCGCCCTCAATCCTCGGCCAGGAACGCCGCGTCGATCGGCGGGCGGATGGCGTTGAGGATGTGGTTGGTCTTGGCGGCGGTGGCGACAATGCGCAGGAGTTCGGCCTGTTCGGCCGCGGTCATTCCCTTGGCGCGGGCGGAGGCCAGATGCGAATGCGTGCAGTAGTCGCAGGCATTCGCGATGGAGACGGCCGCGTAGATCATCTCCTTCGTCTTCGGATCGATCAGCGACGGGATCGCAAGGACGGCTTTGACGTCCCGCCAGACCTCTTCCAGCAGGGCGGGATCGAAAGCGAGATAGCGCCAGACATTGTTGACGAAATCGCTGCCGCGGGTTTCGCGGATGTCGTCGAACACCGCCTTGACGCGAGGATCGGCCTCGGGGTCGGCAGGCGGTTTCACGGTTGCCATGGCGCTCCTCCTCCGCCGTCTCGGTTCCCCTCGCGTCAGACGAGGGTGAACACCCGCGCAGGTCCCCCTGTGCCGCCGGCATGTTTCGGCGCTCCGACGACCAGCGTTCCTCCCGTCGCCGGCACGGCGTCGAGATTGGCGAGGCACTCGATCCCCCAGCGGTTGCTCGGCAGCCAGGCATAGTGGAACGCGAAGTCGGGCGAGGCGCCGATATCGAGCGACAACGTGTCGGATGCGACGCCGGAAACGTCGGCCTCCTCGATCAGCATCTTGGCGGCTTCGGCATGGAAGCCCGGGAAGTGCATCTTGCCCGCGGCATCCGCGTTGCGGAACTTCGGCGTGCCGAGATGCTGCGCCCAGCCCGAGTTCATCGCGAGGCAGCAGCCGGCCGGCAGGGCGCCGTTGGCCGCGATCCAGGCCTTGATGTCGTCGGGCGTCACCACGGCATCCGCGTCGGCCGCGGCCTTCTCCCGAATGTCGATCACGGCGAGCGGCACGACGAGCTTCTCGACGGGAATCTTGTCGACCGAGGTGCCGTCGGCGGAAAAATGCAGCGGCGAGTCGATATGCGTGCCGGTGTGCTCGTTGACCCGGAGCTCCTTCAGATTGAACTTGTGCTCCGCATAGTTGAACACCTGCGTCTGAAAGAACTGCTGCTCTCCGAAGAAGGTCGGAAAATCCTCCGTCAGCGTATGGCTCATGTCGGTGACGGACGAATGCGTCATCGCGTGAGCCGGAGCCAAGCCGCCGATCCCTGCAGCGACCGCCGCAACACCTGCCGTCGCAACCGCGGAGGCGCGGAAGAAGTCCCGCCGGCTCAGCATGCGGTTCGTCACCGAATGGATCACGCAGGCGTCACACATGGCGAGGTCTCCTGTCTCGACGTCGTGCGGACAGCGCGACGTTCCGGCACGAAGTTTGGGGCTCCGAGCGGCGGCAGGTCAATGACGATCTTTCGCAGATCTTTCACCGGATTGCGGGACTCCCGGTCGCCGGCGACCCACCGCCTCAAAGATTCAGCGTCACCATGACAGGCACGTGGTCCGAGGGTCGTTCCCAGCCGCGGGCGTCCTTCAGCACTTCGTAGCGGGCAAGACGGGGCACGAGGTCGGCCGAGCCCCAGACGTGGTCGAGACGCCGGCCCTTGTCCGCGCCGCGCCAATCCTTCGCCCGGTAGCTCCACCAGGTGTAGAGCTTTTGCTCGAGCGGCACTTGCGCGCGCACGAGATCGGCCCAGTGGCCTTCCGTCATGATGCGGATGAGGCCGTCGGTCTCGACGGGCGTATGGGAGACGATCTTGAGGAGCTGCTTGTGCGACCAGACGTCGGTCTCGAAGGGCGCGATGTTGAGGTCGCCGACGAGGATCGAGGAGACGTCCGGTTCGGAAAGCGCGCTGACGAGCCGCATCTCGTCGATGAAGTCGAGCTTGTGGCCGAATTTCGCGTTGATCGTCCGGTCCGGCTCGTCGCCGCCGGCCGGCACGTAGAAGTTATGGATGCGAAGGCGTTGTGCCCCGACGTCGAGTCGAACGGACAGGTGCCGCGAGTCGCCGACGGCGCAGAAGTCCCGGCGCGTCTCGTCGAACAGCGGATGCTTCGAGAGCGTCGCGACTCCGTGATAGCCCTTCTGCCCGTGGACCGCGATATGCTCGTAGCCGAGCGCCTTCAAGGTCGTGCCGGGGAAGAGCTCCTTCGGGCACTTGGTCTCTTGCAGGCAGAGAACGTCGGGGTCGTAAGTTCGAAGGAAATGCTCGACCAGCGGCAGCCTGAGGCGAACCGAGTTGATGTTCCAGGTGGCGATCGTGAAGGGCATGGATGGTCCGGACCGGGGATGACCGCGCCCTTATGCGAGCCGGAGCCGGGCCGCGCAAGGATCGGCACGGCGGGAGGCGTCCCCTATCGCCCAACGACAAGCGGTGAAGCGATGCTCACGACCCCTCATCCTGAGCCTGTCGAATCCTGAGCCTGTCGAAGGACGAGGGGTCCGGTAGGACGGCCGATGGAGAACCGATCAGACGTAGTCGCCGAGATAGGTCTCGCCCGGGCCGACATGGGCGACCACGCGGAAGGGCAGCGGCGCGGTCAGCTCGAACTGCGGGATGCCGCTGCCGGGCGGATAGTCGAGTTCGCCGAAAGCCTCCGCGACCGGAACCACCTTCGCAAGCCGACCGGGCCCCGAAAGGAAGAAGGTCTCCTTCAGCGTCCGCGACTTCAGCGAGAAGACCTTGACGCCGGAACGCAGCAGCGATTCCTCGGCCGTCGGCGTATCGCTGCGAACATGCCCCTGCGCCCGCCCTCCCGACATCTGGGAATAGCCGCGGTACTCGAACTGGTCGGGGGCCGGCATCTGCTGGAGGAAGAGCAGCCACCAGCCGGACGAAAGACGACCCTTCCGGTAGCCGAGCCGCCGCTCGATCTCCTCGCCCGCCTGCGAGCGCAGATAGAGCGCGTGGGTGAAGAAACCGGCCATCGAGACGGTCTGTCCGACCGAAAGGGGTGCTCTCATCGCTTCGCCGTCCTCACCGGATCGTCCCGTCGGACGCGCCACCCGTTGCCCGGCCAGACGCGGCGTCGGGCAACGGGAAGAAAGGTGGGCGATCGCGACGACGTCGTCAAATCATCGTTTCCGGACGAAAAAAGGGCGGCCTCGATCTCGCTTCTCCCGGCGCGCCGAGCAGGTTCAGTTGCCGGTCTGGCCGGTGGCGATCTGGTTGTAGGGAATCTTGAACATCGACTGGTCGAGGGTGACGCCGTTGCGCACGTTGTTGACCATGACGGTGGTGTCCTTGCCCTGGTTGTCGCGGATCGTCCACTGGCGGAGCTCGAAGCTGTTCGAGTCGAACATCAGCGTGATCTGGCTGTCGCCGAAGACCGACTTGTCGCTCATCACGATGGTGGTGAGGTCCGGATCCTCCTTGACGCTCTGGATGCCGGCGGAGGCAAGGTCGATCCGCTGGTCGAGGAGAAGCTTCAGAGGCGTCTTCGAGAGCGGGTAGGTGTCCCAGGTATTGAGCTTGCGGTTGTTCACCGCGACATTGTCGCCGTCCGCGATGACGCGCAGAGACGCGCCGGAATAGTCGAAACGGACCTTGCCGGGCCTTTCGAGGTAGAACTTGCCCTCGCTCTGTCGCCCGTTCGGATCGAACTGGATGAAGTCGCCGGTCATCGAGCCGATGGTGGAGAAGTGGTCGGCGATCTCCTGCGCCGCCGCGCCGGACTGAGCCTGCGACGGTGTCGCGGCAACGCCTACGGGGACCATCAGCGCCATGCCGAGAAGCGCTGCGCGAACGGCACGGGCGAACGGGCCGCGGGCATTTTGAACGGTGGCCGTCATGGTCTTCCTCTTTCTGTACTTCGGCGTTTCGCGGTCCGGCGCGTGTATGGTTCGAGCCGATGGCTGTGGACGCGATATCTCCGGTAGGATTGCCATGGGCTCAAGGCTTCAATAGGGCGGCGTGCGGCTCTGCGGCCCCCGGCACTTTGGGCGCCGACATATCCGTTCGTCATCCCGGCCTTGGGCCGGGATGACGAGACGCAGGCCTGGAGTTTATGTCCGTACGCTTTGAAGGCCGTGCCAACCTGCAGCCACTGCCCGCTCACATTCGCTCGTCTTCCATCGGCACCAGGATCTCCCGCTTGCCGGCATGGTTCGCCGGCCCGACGATCCCCTCCCGCTCCATGCGCTCGATGATCGAGGCGGCACGGTTGTAGCCGATCTGGAGGCGCCGCTGGACGTAGGAGGTCGAGGCCTTGCCGTCCCGCAGGACGACGGCGACGGCCTGATCGTAGAGGTCGGCCGAGTCCTCGAGGCCGCCCAGCTCGTCCGCTCCGGCACCTCCGCCGCCGGACTTGCCGCCCTTGCCCGATGACTCCTCGCCGTCGTCGTCTTCCTCGAGGATCGCGTCGAGATAGTCGGGCGTGCCTTGGGCTTTCAGGTGCTTGACGATCTCCTCGACTTCGGAATCGTCGACGAAGGGGCCGTGGACGCGCTGGATGCGTCCGCCGCCGGCCATGAACAGCATGTCGCCCATGCCGAGAAGCTGCTCGGCGCCCTGCTCCTGCAGGATGGTGCGCGAATCGATCTTCGAGGTCACCTGGAAGGAGATGCGGGTCGGGAAGTTCGCCTTGATCGTGCCGGTGATGACGTCGACCGAGGGGCGCTGCGTCGCCATGATGACGTGGATGCCGGCCGCGCGGGCCATCTGCGCGAGACGCTGGACGGTGCCCTCGATGTCCTTGCCGGCGACCATCATCAGGTCGGCCATCTCGTCGATGATGACGACGATGTAGGGCAGCGGCGA
>JACMIV010000161.1 GCA_014380965.1 Rhizobiaceae bacterium
ATCGCTGGTGACAGTCTTTGGATTGACGAAGTGCGTCATACCAAACTTCTTGCCCCACTCCTCGCGCGCCGGATTGATATCGACACCGACGATCATGTTGGCGCCGACGAGCTTGGCGCCTTGAATCACATTCAAACCAATGCCACCCAGGCCGAACACGATCACGTTCGCGCCGGGCTCAACTTTCGCCGTGTTGGTCACCGCGCCAACGCCGGTGGTGACGCCGCAGCCGATGTAGCAAGCGCTCTCAAACGGCGCGTCGGTGCGGATCTTCGCGACGGCAATCTCGGGGAGGACGGTAAAGTTCGAGAAGGTCGAGCAGCCCATGTAGTGGTGTATCGCCTGGCCCTTGTAGGAAAAGCGCGTCGTGCCGTCCGGCATCAGGCCCTTGCCCTGCGTCGCGCGGATCGCGGTGCAGAGGTTCGTCTTGCCGGAGAGGCAGGACTTACACTGGCGGCACTCGGGCGTGTAGAGCGGGATGACGTGGTCGCCGGGCTGAACATACGTGACCCCGGCGCCGACCTCGCGCACGATCCCTGCGCCTTCGTGGCCGAGGACGGACGGGAAGAGCCCCTCCGAATCGAAGCCATCCAGCGTGTAGGCGTCCGTGTGGCAGATGCCGGTCGCCATGATCTCGACGAGGACCTCGCCGGCCTTCGGGCCTTCCAGGTCGAGTTCGACGATCTCGAGCGGCTTCTTGGCCTCGAAGGCTACGGCGGCGCGGGTTTTCATGCGTCTCTCCAACGGTCGGTGCCGCGCTCCTGCTAGACGGTTCTGCCGGGCTTGAACATGCTGCGTGGCGGAATTTTCGGGGTAGGCTGGTATTGCCGACGGATTATCTCGCCGCTCGTCCTGCGCCAAGATGCGCAAGCCTTCGTCCGGATCGTGCGACCCGTCGTCGGGATGTCGTGGACACGCGACTAAGGAACTGATCCGCTCAGTTTTGATGATCCCAGCGCAGAGCGCAGCGAGTGACGGATCGGCCTCGTGGCCTATATCGACGCAGGCACGGGCACAATCACACCGTTGCCACCGTCGTGCTGTTCCCCTCGCCCGCGCCATCCCTACTTCGTTCTGATCATCGCAGCTTCCGCCAAGCCGTAGACGCACGATCCGTGCAGCGCGTCGGTTTCGCCAGAAAAGGTCCTCCGGGTTCATGCCGTCCGACATTCCCAACAGCCGTCTCGATGCCATCGGAGCGTTCTCGGAACCTCACGCCCCTACGCCGCGGCCGGCGCCTGCCCCAGCGACAGCGCTCGCCGTCTCCGGACTGCCGATCTTCTGGCGACGCGTCCTCGTTCTCATCCTCAACGTCGCGACGATCGCGGCGCTCGGCATCGGCACCTATACCGTGCTGTCGCCAGAAGGGATCGATGCGCTCGAGGCCGTCATGCTCGCAGGTTTCCTCTTCGCCGCGCCCTGGACAGTGCTCGGGTTCTGGAACGCGATGATCGGGCTCGTTCTCCTGCGCGGACCCGGAAATCCCTCCCGCAGCGTCTACCCCTTCTTTTGCGAGGATGCGGCGGCGCGGGTGAAGCGGCTGTCGAGCCGGACGGCGCTTGCCGTGTGCCTGCGCAACGAGGCGCCGGCCCCGATCTTCGAGCGGATCGCGGCGATGCGCGACAGCCTGGAGCGCACGGGCCTTTCGGCGCATTTCCGCTTCGTCTTTCTCAGCGATACCAGCGATCCGACGATCGCGGCTGCAGAGGACGATGCCTTCGCCACCTTCCTCGCGACCGGCGAGAGCTGCGAGGCGAGGCGCCCGTTCCTTCGACGACGTGCGGTGAACACCGGCTTCAAGGCCGGCAACATCCGCGACTTCCTCGTCCGGCACGGCGATGGCTACGACTTCTTCCTGCCGCTCGATTCCGACAGCGTCATGTCGGGCGACGTCGTGACGCGCATGGTGGCGTCGATGGAGCGGCATCCTGAGATCGGCATCCTCCAGAGCCTCGTCGTCGGAATGCCCGCGACGAGCGGCTTTGCCCGCCTGTTCCAGTTCGGGATGCGCCACGGCATGCGTTCCTTTACAATGGGCGCGGCATGGTGGAACGCCGATTGCGGTTCCTATTGGGGCCACAACGCCGTCATCCGGGCGCGTGCCTTCCGCGAGCACTGCGACCTGCCGGTGCTGCCGGGCCGTGCGCCGCTCGGCGGCCACATCCTCAGCCACGATCAGCTCGAAGCCGTGTTCATGCGCCGGGCAGGCTACGAGGTCCGCGTACTGCCGATCGAGACGCAGAGCTACGAGACCAATCCGCCGACGCTGCCGGATTTCTCCAAACGCGACCTGCGCTGGTGCCAGGGCAACATGCAGTACTGGCGTTTCCTGGTCGCTCCAGGACTGCCCCTTCTCAGCCGCTTCCAGATCCTTCAGGCGATCGTCATGTACATCGCACCTCCGGCCTGGCTCGCGATGACGCTTGCGGGGACGGCGAAAGGCATCACCGACGGCTTCCACCCGCTCTATCTCGAACTCGGGCTCGCGATGTTCGGGGTGATCTTCTTTCTCTCCGTCGCGCCGAAGATCGCCGGCGTCATCGACGTTGCGCTCGGCAGCGGCAGCATGCGGCTCTATGGTGGACCGCTACGCTTCGGCATCTCGGCCATGGCGGAGCTCGCGGTGTCGATGCTGCTCGCGCCGATCGTCGCCGTCTACGTTACGACCTTTCTCGTCGGCCTCCTCTTCGGACGGACGATCACCTGGAGCGGGCAGAACCGCGACCGCCTCGGCATAGCCTGGCGGGAGGCGGCGAAAGCGATGTGGCCGCAGACGCTGCTTGGTTTTGCGATGCTCGCGCTGTTGTCCGAGGTGGGTGTTCAGGCCGCGCTCTGGATGTTGCCTGTTGTCCTCGGCCTCTGCCTCGCGATCCCGCTGACGGTGCTCACCGCGTCTGCCTCCTTCGGCCGCGCGACCGCGCGCCTGGGCCTTTTCGCCATTCCAGAGGAAGTCGCGCTGCCGCGGGTCATCCGCTCCGTCGTCCCTCGCGAGGCACGGCTTTGGCGGGTTGCGGAGACGGGCGGGGAACAGGACGTTCGGGCCCTGTCACGGCACCATCCCGCAGACGTGATGGGGGACGCTTAACGCCGAAAGCGGTCCTGAGTCGTATTTCTGACGAAGAGTGCATTTCAACAGGGGGCTGCGTGCCGCTTCGATGCAGTGAAATTCCCGATCGGGCCAATGCCTACATCGACCGCGAGACGAGCGTCATCGACTATCTCAAAGTCGCGAGCCACCTTGCGACATGCCCGAACTGCCGGACCTATGTCCGAGGTCTGAGGGTGACCCGGACGCTCGCGGCCGCAAGTCTGGTCGCTGAGATGCCAGAGGAGTTGAGACGACGTCTCGACCGCGGCGACCACCGCAGCGACGACAACCTGGAGCCAACGAAGCCATGAGGATCGATCAGTTCGGGCTTGCCCTCAGCACCGAATCGGACGTCGCCGTGCGATCGTTTGAAAGCGCAGTCTACGGCGTTGCGGCCCATCAGCCTCATGCCGGCAAGGCGCTTGGCGAGTCGCTATCGGCCGATCCCGACTGTCCGGGCGTGCTCGTCCTGAAGGGCTTCGCCAATCTCGTCCTCGCGCGCGAGGAGTTGTTGCCGACGGCTGCAGGAGCTCTCGGATCCGCCAAACGGGCGGTTGCCATGCGTGGTGGCGGCACTCGGGACGAGCGAGTCATGATCGAGGCGCTGGATCAGGCGGTCGGGGGTGCGTTCGAGACGGCGGCGGATACGCTCGACGTCGGCTTCCACGACCGGCCCACGACCTTCCTGCCGTTCAAGATCTCGCATTCGCTCCGCTTCATGATCGGCGACGCCACCGGCATGATGAAGGCGTCGCGCCGGATGCTGGAGACCTGGACCGCGGACGATCCGGCGGCGGGCTTCCTCCTCGGCTGCCATGCCTTCGCGCTGGAGGAACACGGGATGTACGAGGAGGCCGAGAGCACGGGCCGCAAGGCGGTGGCGATCCAGCCAGAGGACGCCTGGGGCCATCATGCGGTCGGCCACGTCTTCGAGATGCGCGGCGATACGGCGGCCGGTATCGACTGGCTGGAGAGGGGCCGCAGCGACTGGTCGCGCTGCAACAACTTTTCCTTCCACATGAGCTGGCATCTGGCCCTCCTCCACCTCGAGCGCGGCGACCACGAAACCGTTCTCGCGGTCTACGACCGCGAAGTCCGCCCGGTCCAGACCGACGATTTCCGCGACGTCGCCAATGCCGTGTCGCTGCTCTGGCGGCTGGAACGCTCCGGCGTCGATGTCGGAGACCGCTGGGACGACCTGACGGAGGTCGTGCGCCGGCGCCGCACCGACACGACGCTCGTCTTCGCGACACTTCACACGCTGCTCGCGCTCGTCGCGATCGGCGACGAGAAGGGCGCCGCCGATCTCCTCGCCGCCCTGGAGGCCAAGAGCCTCGGCACATGCGACCAGTCGCGCGTCGCCGCCGAGATCGGCCTGCCGCTGGCGCGCGTCGTCATGGGCTCTCGCGGGCGACGAGACGGCTCTACGCTCGACCGGCTCCTGCGCGACATTCCGAAGATTGGCGGCAGCAACGCACAGCGCGACGTTTTCGTCTTGGCGCTCGCGGAGGCCGCCGGCAGCCGCGGCGACGACGTCGCCTTCTCGCGCATCCGCGGCGCCCGGCTGCGCCTCAAGGCGGAGGACCGATTGATCGAGGCGGTGGAGCACCACCACACGATAATGCCGGATGGACAGTCGATCTCGCACTGAGCGCCCTCCGTCTCAGGCCTCGTCACATCTTCTTTTCGGCGCGTCGCTGGCGTATTCCCTCCGGCAGATGTCTCGCCTCCTCGACGCCGTCCGATGCCGCCTTACCGAAAGTCCCGCATGACCCGTGTCGCCGATATCGTCGCCGAGACCCTCAAGGCCCAAGGCATCGGGCAGGCGTTCGGCATGCCGGGCGGCGAAGTCGTCACGCTGATCGACGCTTTGGACAGAGCGGGCATCGCCTTCCATCTCGCGCGCCACGAGACCGCAGCGGCGCTGATGGCGGCGGGCGCATCGACGTTGTCCGGCACGCCCGGCCTCCTCGTGACGACCGTTGGACCGGGGCTTGCCAACGCCGTCAACGGCATCGCGGACGCCGCGCAGGAGCATGTGCCGCTGGTGGTCATTTCCGGCATCGTCGACCGCGCCACTCGTGCCCGCTACACGCATCAGGTCATCGACCACGCGGCTATGCTGCGCCCGCTCGTCAAGGCGTGCTTCGAGATCGAGGCCGAGAGCGCCGGTCCGACGGTCGCCCGCGCGCTCGCCATCGCGCTCGCCGAGCCGATGGGTCCGGTCCATCTCGACCTTTCGCCCGGCACGGCCGCCCTTCCCGCCGGCAC
>JACMIV010000162.1 GCA_014380965.1 Rhizobiaceae bacterium
CCGCGCTTTCTTTCGACGCCGGGAGGTCCAAGCGAAAGCGACGACGTTCCGATCTCCACCCTTGAGGGGGAGATGGCCTGCAGGCCAGACGGGGGGTTGCTGCGGAACTCGGCGGCGAAAGATGCGGGCTTCGATCGATCAACCCTTCAGGTTGTCGACGACCGAGCGGCTGTGAAGAAGAGCCGCGGGGATGAGCGCGACGATGCCGCCGATCGCGACCAGCGAGAGCGAGAGCATCACCTCGGCTCCGCCGAGCGTCGCCGTCATCGCGATCCCGGTCTCACGGGCGATCACAGCCGACAGGATCTGCGCGACTCCGTAGCCGAGGCCGAGGCCGAGCGTAGAGCCGATGGCGATCATCGCCGTCACGCCTGTCCAGACGACGGCGAAAATGTACCATCTCGATGCCCCGAGCGCGCGGAGCACGGCGAAACGCTCGGCCTGGAGCTGGATGAGCGCCATGAGGCCGGCCAGGATGGCCGCGACGACGAGAATCTGCGTCGTCAGCGTCAGGATGTCCATGACGGAACGCATGTCGCCGAGGACCGCGTAGAGCTGCACGAGAACCTCGGCCGGGAAGAAGGCGGTGGTCTCCTCCGTCCGGTAGGCGCTCCTGAGGCCGTAGGCCGACGGCACCGTATCGGGCGAGAGGACGACAGCCGGAACCCCCGGCAGATGCGCCGCATCGAAGGGAGGACCGATCCGCGTTTCGCCCGGCGGATGGCCGGTCGGCAGGCCGTGGACGCGCCAGTTCTGTTCGACGGGCACGACGATGGCGGTGTCCCAAGGGGTTCCCGTGCGCGCCATGCGGCCGACGACCGTCAGCCGCGTTTCGTGCTGCCCCTCGGCGGCAGCCCCATGGCCGTGGACCGGCCGGAGCGTCGCGCCGATCGCATAGGGCGAGGCAGAGCCGACCACCGCCTCCGCCTCGGACTCAAAGACGCGTCCCTCCGCAAGGGGTCCGGAGAGCCTGTCGACGAAGGCCGCAGTCGTCCCGACGATGGAGAATCCCGAGACCGAATCGCCGAAGGCGATGGGGGCGACAAGCGTCGCCTTCGGTTCCGCGAGGAGCTTCGCCACGGTCTCGGGGCGCAGGAGCTCGACCGCCGACGGCTGGAGATAGACGACGTTCATGAGGATGTCGGTCTGACTGCCGGGTGCGGCGACGATGAGATCAAAACGGTCGGCCGCGCGGGCGCTGCCCTGGCGAAGGGCGCGCTCCTGCGACGAGACCGCGACGCCGAGCGCGACGGCCAGCGCGACGAGCCCGATGAAGAGGAGCACCGTCGCGCGGTTGCGGTCGAACAGCGTCTTGACGATCGGAAACGGGTTCACGGTCGCTGCCTCCGGTGCAGCCGGCCGTGATCGAGATCATGGACCACGTCGGCGACGGCGATGAGTTCGGGATCGTGGGTCACCGCCACCACCGTCCGCCCCTCGTCACGGGCGAGGCTCACCAGCAGCGCGCCGACCTCCCGGCCGGCTGCGCCGTCGAGACTTGCGGTCGGCTCGTCGGCGAGGATGATCGGTGGATCGAAGAGAAGCGCCCGAGCGATCGCCACGCGCTGCCGTTCGCCACGGGAGAAGCCTTTCAGGGTCTTGCGCCGGGTCGGCACGCCGAGCCGTGCCAGCAGCTCGTCCGCGCGCGGATAAAGCGCCTTCGCCGACAGACGATCGAACCACGCGGCACAGGCGACGTTCTGGCGCGGACTGAGCTCGTCGATGAGATGGAAGCTCTGGAAGATGAGGCCGATCGTGTCGCGCCGCCAGCGGTCGCGGCGCGTTTCGGACAGCGCGGAAACGTTCGACCCGGCGAACGTCACCTGTCCGGCCTCGGGACGCACGAGCCCGGACAAGACGTTGAGAAGCGTCGACTTACCCGAGCCGGAGGGGCCGGTGACGGCGACGAGCGCGCCGGGCACGGGAGCAAAAGACACGCCGTCGAGGACGGACACCATCGTCCCGCCGGAATCGGCATAGCGCACGACCAGTCCTTCGGCAGTCAGCACCCCTGCAGTCGGTTTTCGTCCGGTCATCCGACCCTTTCGAAATCGGCATCCTGAAGCCGAACGCGGCTGACGAAGCCCATTTCAGGATCTTTCGTCGTGCCGAGCTCAAGTCTGCCGTTGACGCGGATGGGGAAGTTGAACGGAACGACGCTGATGAGGTCCTGCGTGTAGACGACGATGATGTCGCTCGGCCAATCGGCCTCGGTCTCGCAGAACGGACAGACCGACATCGGCATCCGCGTCAGCACGAAGAAGCGCGACTCGGCCTTCAGCGGCGGCGCCATGAAGCCGACCATCTCGACGGATGCACCGTCGAGGGCCTTGGCGCGCTCGGAGAAGATCGTCTGGCGTTCGTAGAGGTCGCCGAACTCGATCGTATCCACTGCGGCGCCGGCAGAAACCGAGCTCATCGGACAGGTGGCGCCCGCGACGAGCGCCGAGATCAGAAAGCTGCGTCTGTCGAGCATCCGTCTTCCTTCCGCGAAGGCCGTCGTTCCAAAAACTATGATCGCCGGCCCGAAGACCGGCGGCCCGATGCGGCGAACGAGGACGGGCGACAGCCCTGCCCGCCCCGTCCGTCATTACTGCTTCTTGCCGAGGCCCGAAGCGTGGCTCAGCACATGGTAGATATAGTTCTCTTCCACGGTGCCGTGGAAGAGGTGGGCAAACGGGCCCCAGGCGTAGATAGCGACGTCGTCGCCGGCGTGGGTCTCGCTGGCCATTGGAACGGTCGCGGGCTGGAGATAGTCGATGGTTGTGGTGTCGACATCGGTGAGATCGGGACGCACGCCGGCGGGCTGCGCCTTCGTCTTGTCCTCGTCCTTGCCGACCGGCGGGAAGTAGGCGCCCGGGCCGTTGGCATAGCTCAGCGTGGTGTAAGGCTTGCCGTCGCCGGCGAGTTCGACCTCGTCGTCGACGTTGACGACCGTGCCGAAGATCGGGTTGCCGCGCTTCGGATAACCGTTGATCGTCATCGTGTGGCTGTGATCGGCGGTGACGACCACGAGCGTGTCCTCGCGGTTTGTCTTCTCGAGCACGGCCTTCACCGCCGCGTCGAAGGCGAGCGTGTCCTCGAGAGCGCGCTGCGCGTTGCCGGCGTGATGGGCGTGGTCGATGCGTCCGCCCTCGATCATGAGGAGGTAGCCGGTCTCGTTCTGCGCCAGGCGGTCGATCGCCATGGTCGTCATCTCGGCGAGCGAGGGCTCGCCCGCGGCGTCCTTCGCGCGGTCGGCCTCATATTCCATGTGGCTCATGTCGAAGAGGCCGAGAACCTTGGCGCCCGAGGCGAGGTCTACGGCGTCGAAGCCGGCCTTGTCGAAGACGAAGACGTTGTTGTTGGACTTCGCCGTCCACTCGGCGGTGAGGTCGCGCGTGTCGGTGCGGCGGCCGGTCTTCTCGGTATCTTCCGGATCCTTCATCTCAGCGGGAAGGAAGTAGGCGCGTCCGCCGCCCATGGCGACCTCGAAGCCGTCGCCTTCGGGCCAGTTCACGAGCTGGTCGGCGATGTCCTTGCATCCGGCGGCCTTGCCCTCGGCCGAGATTTCCTTGTCGCTCTCCCAGTCGCGCACGGGCGTATGCGAATAGGTTGCGGCAGGGGTCGCGTGCGTGATGCGTGCGGTCGAAATGACGCCGGTCGCCTTGCCGGCGGCCTCCGCCATCGCGAAGATCGAGGTGACCTCGCCAGCCAGCGCGGCGGCGCAATCGCCGACCGCGACGGTCTGGTTGACGCCGAGAACGTCGTTGCGGGTCTTGACGCCCGTGACCATCGCGGTCGCCGTGGGCGCCGAGTCCGACACCTGGCCGTCATGCGAGTAGGTCTTCGACAAGGCGACGTATGGGAAAGTGTCAAGTGCCAGATTGTTCGATTCGCCGTCGACGCCGCGCTTCTGGCCGTCGAGAATGCGGGCGGCCGTGTTCGTCGCGATGCTCATGCCGTCGCCGACCATGATGATGACGTTCTTCGCTGCGCCGGTGATCTGCGGCGTCGCGAGGCGAGCCGCGAGATCGGCTTCGGCGGCTGTGAAGTAGCTGTCACCGGCCTGGGGGAGCGCATCCTGCGCAAGCGCCGGCTGACAGATGAAGAGAGCCAGCGAGGTGCCGGCGAGGAGCATCGTTGCGACGCGGCTCATGAAAGACCTCCAGGAAAAAAGTTCGGCCGCCCAGCGGATCGGTCCGATAATCCTCTCCTAAGTCACCTCAATGACGACGGCGTGACAAGGCGAGAGGGGGCAGACGACGCCTTGCAGCCATCCGCTCGACCTACCTTGAGAAGGAAACAGCCCCTCGCCTCTGCGGCGTCAGTGTGCGTGCCCCGCATGGCTATGCTGCATGGCATCTCTCGCCTCGATCTCGACATGGACGAGAACGTCGCCCGCCTTCTCGAACGACAACGTCATCTCCACTTCAGTCCCGATGCCAAGCGGCTGGCGAAGTCCGCGCAACTCGAGCGCCAGCCCGCCGGGGTCGAGCTCGAATGCCCCGGGCGGCACGTCCACCGGTCCAATCGGGCTCGTTGAGATCTCGCCAACGGCGTTCGTCAGGCCGACGATTAGGACGCTGCCCGCCACCAGGGTTGCTGCTCCCGTCAGACGATCCGCCTCGCCCGCGTTAGCGATTTCCAGGAATACGAGCGTGTCTTCCCCGGCATCGGCCGCCCGGGCCCAGGCATGGACGATCGTCAAACTGCCCACGGAGGTTGCGTGAGCGTCGTTTTCGGCGAGTGCGCGACCTCCGACGATGAGAAGCGCAATTGCGCCGAGGGCTGCGTTGGTCCTAAACATCTCAAGCCTTTCACGGTACGTTTTGTTAGAACGTAACATCAGTGGATGGCGTTCGTGTGACCACGCGCAGCCACCCATTTCACCCGGCACCCAAAGCCGGCCTAAAGCGCACGAAAGCTCACCACCGTCCGGCACCGGACCATACGGACAAAAGATGGGCTGTCGCACAAGACCGCGCGGCTGATGGTCTTCAAGCTCATCATGGCCGCCGCCAGGACCTGGCGCAGGCTAAAGGGCCAAAACTGCTTGCCGATGGTCATCGCCGACGTCAATTCACCGACGGCATCGCTGTCAACACCGACGCCAATCAACGCGCCGCCTGATCGGCCCCGTCACCCAAATTCCACCGTAGCTCAAAGTCGCCACGCGCCACGACAAAGCCGCCAGGTCCTTCTTGGCCTTCCTCTGCCTCGCCAAATCACGCATCTGGCTCAAGGACTTTGTCAGCAGAGCCGAGCACAGTAGGATCGATTGTGTCAGCATGTGAATGGGCACCAACTTGAACACTGAACCGCCTCGGTCGGGCCGATGGCGGACTGTCGGCTTGCAGGTAGCCGGTCCTCAAAAGCCGCCGCCGCGGTCCAGGCCAAAAGGTTACCGTAATGGTCCTTCCGTGCCCATCATCATGGCATCCCTGCAGAATTCCTAATAGTTGCTCGTTGCGTTGCTGCCAACACTCAAGAGGTCGAGCTCTTTTTCCCGTTCTGGAGAAAGACGATCTCGGATAGCGCCGAAGGCCGACCGACATAGTAGCCCTGCACCTGATGCAGCCCCGCCGATTGCGCGAACTTTAGCTGATCCGCAGTCTCGATGCCCTCGACGAGGATCCTGGGGCCGCAGTTGCGCACCAGGGTGATGATGTCCAGAAGCATCAAGCGCCCCTTCGGTTCATTGATGCCGTGCAGGAATGACTTGTCGATCTTGACCGTGTCGAACTCGATCATCCGCAGCCACGAAAGTCCCGCGAATCCGGTGCCGAAGTCGTCCAGCCAGATGCGGACGCCGAGCCTCTTCAGATCAGCGATGCAATTTAGCACGACCAAGTCCATGTCGATCTCGAGACCTTCGGTGATCTCGAGGGCCAGACGGCTCCCCATCACTCCGGTCTCCATCAATATGGATGCGACCGCCGCGGCAAAACCTGGGTTGCGAAGCTGCACGGCAGACACGTTGACACTCGCGACCGGAACCAACCCGGTCGCGAGTGCGTCCCTGCAGACGGTACAAATCGCCCAGGTACCGAGCGTCACGATCGCACCCATGCGTTCGGCGACCGGGATGAACATGGAGGGAGGAACGGACGTGCCATCAACCGACCTCAGGCGCATTAGGGTTTCAACTGCCTCGAGTCGACCGGACTCGACTCCGTGGATCGGCTGATAGACCAGCGAGACCAGTCCGCGTTCCACCGCGATTTTGAGCAGCGCGGCCACCGTCTCGTTCATGTCGTCGTTGTTTGGATCCTTCGGATCGAAGAGCTTCACGCAGTTCCGCCCGTCCGATTTCGCGGCATAGAGCGCGCGGTCGGCCTCATGGACGATCCGCTCCAGGTTCGTCGTGGAGTCACTCCGCGTATACGACACGCCGACGCTGACGGTGACGACGGAATGACCGTCCCGCCTCAGTCCGTGCTCGATGCCGAGCTGTTCGACGGTCCGGCGGACCGTCTCGGCGAGGCTTTCGGCGGCCGCACTGGTCTGAACAGGCGCCAGGATGATGAACTCCTCACCGCCATAGCGGCCGACGAGACCGTCGGCGCATTTGGCGACCGACGCCAAGGAGTTGGCGACCTCCACTAGACATCTGTCGCCCTGCTGGTGGCCGTGCCGATCGTTGAAGTTCTTGAAGAAGTCGACGTCGACTAGGATGGCAGCGAAGCTACGGCGCTCCGTCTGCCACCTGCTCCAGAACTCGTGCAGTTTCACGTCTACGGAACGCCTGTTGTGAACGTTGGTCAGCGCGTCCGTGTAGGAGAGCTTCAGCAGCGCCTGGCCGTGGGCCTGCGTCTCCTCCTGGTGCAGGTTCGCCTTGTAGCTGTTCAGGAACGCACGGTAGCGCTCGTTCTCCAGCTTCATCGCGACGTAGGAGGTGAAGAAGAAGCACGAGAAGTAGAACGATCCGAAGATGAGGGATTGGACCGTTCCTCCCTGTCCAGAAAGGAGGATCGTCGCGGACAGCGTTAACAGGATGGACAGGCACGTCGTCAGTGCCACGGCGGCGCGGAAAGCGAAGAACAGGTTCGCGCCGATCATGAACACGGCACCGTAGATCCGGTAGTATTCTCCGACGCTCTGTTCGATCGTGAACGACGCCGGTACGATCCAACCAAGGAAACCGAGGACGATGCCGCTCGCACAGACGAGGTCGAGGACGTCGGCCCCGGCATTCGTGCGGAACTGCCACTCCATCATCGCCAGCGACAGGATCGCGACGGCGAAACGAGCGGCGATCGTATAGGCGGCCACGTCCGGCACGACAAAGACATCGAGGGCGGAAAACATGATGTAGACCACGATTGCGGCCGCGCAGCCCGCCCGTGCAGTTTTCCTCCGATCGGCCTCCCGTGCTTTCCAGAAGCTTTGCCGGAGGCCACGATCCGAAGGTGCCCAATACGGCTTCCTCAGCTCCGCCTCGATCGCATCGACCCGTTTCTGCGTCATGCCGGCATCCAGAGTTGACCCGGCGGCGGCAGCAGGCCGCCATATCCAGAGGTAAAATCGCGACTTTACCATCTCTACAGCCGGGAAACGAAAATTCCGTTATGCGGAATGGTTGACTTTTGGTCAGATCACTTCGCGTCCGAACTATGAGCTATGGCCGTTAACCAAGATTTTAATCGTTTGTCGCAGAGCAACGAAAGGAAAAGGACAACGTCAATTTCGTCGGCTACCTTTAATCAGCCTTTAACTAATGGAGCCGCGATGTCCCTCCTACATGCAATATTGGACGGCGAGAGTCTCATCACGCCGGATCTCCTATCGCGGCAGCTGCGCCCCGTCGTATCGCGCAACGACGAACATCGTCTCGCGATCGCCGGCGATCAGCTCACGCTTGCGCTGGGTATCGCACGGCAGAGGTTCGAGTCCGGCAGCGCCGCGGCCCGCGTCGTTGAGGATCTGTCGAGGCATCTTCACGAAATCCGCTCGAACTGTGACGCAGGCATCTGGTCAATCCTAGTCGCGAAGGCGCAGCAGCACCCGGTGAGGGAACACCTTTTTCAGGATCCTTTCACCCGGTGGTCGTTCGACAAGCCTCGCGGCTATTCCGGCGACGCTCATCTTCTCGATTTCATTTACGGTTGCGAGGCCGTTGCTTCGTCCGTTGAAGACAGCACGCCGCTGGGCCGCGAGATCTACGCCTACACGAGAAACGCGTCGTCCTCGGTCGCGGTCCGCGAGCGTCGCGATCTGCTTGCCCATCACGTGGACCGGCTGCATGCCGAAAAGGGTTCCAGCCTCGAAGTGCTGACGATCGCCGCCGGACATCTGCGGGAGGCGGAACGTTCGTCCGCCCTGGCGGAGGGCGGGATCTCGCGCTGGACGGCGATCGACCAGGATCCCGCCAGCGTCGAAGAAATTCGACGGACCTACGCGGAAACACCGGTCGAGCCGATCGAGGGATCGGTCAAGGGCATCCTGTCCAACGCCTACCAGCTCGGACATTTCGACTTCGCTTACGCTGCTGGTCTCTACGACTATCTGCCGAGGGCGGTGGCGGTGAAGCTGACGCGGAAAGCGATGGAGCTCCTGAAGCCGCGAGGCGTCTATCTCTTCGCCAACTTCGCCCAAGGGATCGCTGTCGATGGCTACATGGAGACCTTCATGAACTGGGAGCTCCTACTGCGCTCAGAAGCCGAGATGTGGGACATCATCAACGCGAGCGTCGACCGCAACATGGTCGATGCCACAGTCGAACCCGGCGAGAACGGAAACATCCTGTACGGTATCATTCGAATGAGGACGTGATCACAGCGTGTCGCAGCTCGACAGCGTTATGCGGAGGAAAGGCCGACGGCCGGGCGTTCCTGTCCGCCTGCATGCGGCCAAAAATGCGCATCGCGGCCGCGGTCCACTCCGACGCCCAGGACACGACCTCTCGGATGACCGAGCGCGAGCACGTAAACCTCTCTCTTGTGCTGCAGTCGGCGGCTGACCCCTCGGCCGACGATGGCCTCTGCCGCGACCCGAGGAAACCGGTGTCCGCTGTTTCGGCATCTGCCGCCGAAAGCTGACCGAGCGCTTTCACCCGGGTCGGAAATGATTTCGAGTGCCGCCATGGGCCGAGAGCGGGCCGACAGCTTTCGGGCGGCTTGGCCAGAAAGCCGCCATTCCGGAAACGACCTATCTTGGACGCTTGCGAACAACGCCCCCGCTCCTCGGAGCGGCTGTTTGACACCGTCTGAGAGTTTTTCAGGGAACGCGACTGCGCTCGTGTCTTTCGCCGCCGTCATTGGGGATTCTGCAATCAAGACTAAAAACTCGACCGATTGGCAAAAAGTTTCGTTACAAATCTGAATTGAGTATGGTGTCGGCACACTTCGCTACAGATCGCCAAAATCTAGTCTGACAAATATCAAAAATACATAAAAATTACTTATCCATACTGAATCCTCCGCCCCTCGACCGGCACGCTGGCGCCATCTGTTGGAAAGGCGCCGAGATAGTCCAGTTTGCCAAGAGGGACGCGGTTGGTGCGGAGGATCGCGTAGGCGGTCGTGACGTGGAAGTAAAAATTTGGCAGTGCGAACTGCCGAAGATAGTCCGGCCCTCGATAGGAGACGCTGCGGCTGCCGTGCTGGATCGTGACGATGCGGCTTGACGACGCCTCGACCTCCAGAGGGTCGATGATTTCGAGAAAGCGTAGCGTCTTGTCGATACGAGCCTGAAGCTCGGGAAAGCTCGTCTCCGTGTCCAGAAAGCTCGGGGGAATCATGCCGGCGAGGCGAGCGCCGGCGAACTTGGCCGTATCCGTCGCCATCTGCACCTGTCGGACGAAGTTGTGCATGTCTGGCGCGAGCCGGGCCTCCAGAAGCGTCGCCGGATCGAGGCGGCTCGCTTGCGCGTAGGTCACTGCGGTGTCGAGCATGGCCGACAACGTGGTCAACATCCGCGTCATGACGCCGATCGAGGTGGAGTGGATGGAAATCGGCATGAGAGCCTCCTGTCGGGAAGTTACTTTCGGGCGAGCGATGCATTTTCGCGTCCGGTCGCCGGATGCAGATTTGGACAACACGATGTGCGATGGCGTCGAAGACCGTCCCGCAGTCCCACGTTGGAAGACCTGTCTGCGGGGAGGACGGTGCGGCTCGAGACGAATGCCGGCCATGGGTTGCAGCGGGAGGACTACCGAGGAAAAAGCCGCGCAGGCGGGGCTCCTATCCCCAAACACCCACAAAACCTTTATATACCGCTTGGTATCAATATGGCCGGCACCGGCCTGGCCTGTCAACCATTTATATTATCGATCGGTATAAAATCCTCAGCCGGGAAACGCCTTCATCGTCATGCTGACGACCTTGCGCAGCGCGTCACGGCTTGCACCCGCCACAGCCTGCACTGCCATGCCTTGCGACACCGTCATGATGTAGCGGGCGAGATCCGCGGGATCGCTCTCGGGCGATAGGTCGCCCTCGTCGCGCGCTTTCGCGAAGCGCTCGCAGAGCGTCCGCTCGCCGAACTTGCGCTTCTCGATCACGGCCTTTTGCACTTCAGCGGCGGCATCGCTGCAAGCCATGGCGGCATTGATGCCCATGCAGCCGCCGGGATTGCAGGTTGCGGTCAGCGCGTCGACATAGCCGTTCATCATCTTTTCGACGACTTCGCGCGCGGTCGGCTCGCCCATGGCGTCACGGAAAAAGCCCATGTACCCCTGTTCATAGCGTTCTAGCGCCTTGCGGAAGAGCTCCTCCTTGTTACCGAAAGTGCCGTAGAGGCTCGGTCGGGTAATGCCCATCCCATCCGTAAGGTCGGTCAGCGACGTGCCCTCGTAGCCCTTGCGCCAGAACAGCTCCATCGCGGCCTGAAGGGCCTCATCGATGTCGAACTCGCGGGGGCGTCCCATTGCCTTGGTCTCCTGTGCGGCCTGGAAGCCGGAAAAAAGAAAAATACTGACCGGTCGGTATTAAAGGTTGACACCGGCCGCCAACCGCTCTTATTTCGTCAGTTATACCGATCGGTAGGAAACGTCAACTGAGCAATCGGTAACCCACCGCCGCTTCTCCGGGCCGCTTCTCCGACCCTGACTGACAATTCCGACACTTCTTCGCAAGGATGCCCGCCATGACCCGTCGCACCCTCTTCCGGACGTTCCTCCTCGGTGGTGTCGTCCTCACCGCCGCCACTTTCGGAGGGCCTGCCCTCTTCCAGCTGCATGGCGCGCTCGATACGGGCAGCGTGCCGGCCGTCGCCGCTGCACCCGCTCCGGCGATGCCAGTTTCGGTCGCGCTGGTGAAGGCAGAGCCCGTCACCCGGTGGAACGCCTTTTCCGGCCGGCTCGAAGCCGTCGAACATGTCGAGCTGCGCTCGCGCGTCGCCGGCGCCATCGAAGCGGTCCATTTCGACGAGGGCGCCGTCGTGCAGAAGGGCGATCTCCTCGTCACGATCGACCGCGCGCCCTACGAGGCTGAGGTCGCCCGCGCCAAGGCCAGCGTGACGGCGGCGGAGTCGCGCGTCGCCTTCGCCCGCAACGAGCTTGACCGCGGCAAGAAGCTGGTGGAATCGCGCACGGTCTCCCAAAGCGACTACGACCAGCGCATCAACACCGAACTCGGCGCCGTCGCAGATGTAGAGGCTGCCAAGGCCGTGCTGCGCACCGCCGAGCTGAACCTCGGCTATACCGAGATCCGCGCGCCGATCTCCGGCCGGGTCGGACGGATCGAGATCACCGCCGGCAACCTCATCGAGGCCGGCCCGTCTTCGCCCGTCCTGACGCGGCTCGTCTCGCTCTCGCCGATCTATGCAAGCTTCGAGGCGGACGAGGACGTCGTTGCCGCGGCGCTGTCCGAACTGCCGAAGGGCCCGAATGCCCGGAGCCATGTCGGCGATATCCCGGTGCGGATGGATGCCGCCGGACGGACGGACGTCACGGGCCGGCTGCAACTGATCGACAACGCGGTGGATGTGTCGAGCGGCACGGTGCGCGTGCGCGCCAGCTTCGACAATGAGGACGGCAGCCTGATGCCCGGCCAGTTCGCAAGGCTTCACATGGGCCGGCCGAAGCCCGAAGAGGCACTGCTCGTCTCCGAGCGGGCGGTCGGCACCGACCAGGACAAGAAGTACGTCTTCGTCGTCGGCGCAGACAACAAAGCGGAGTATCGCGAAGTCGCCCTCGGCGAGCGCGCCGACGGGCTGCGAATCGTCACCTCGGGTCTCAGGCCCGACGAGCGCGTCGTCGTCAACGGCGTCCAGAGGGTGCGGCCGGGTGCGGTCGTCGCGCCGGAGCTCGTCGACATGAAGGCACAGCCGGCCGCCGAGATGCAGGTATCGGAAGCGGACGTGCCGAAGGGCTGACGCCCGCTTCTCGCGAACGCTTCGTCGACCCCGGGGCTCGCCACCCGGAGGACGTCTTCCCCCTCGCGGCAGCTCATCGAGCTCGCCCCAGCCCATCGAAAGACGGAGCGTTCCCATGAACATCTCCAACTTCTTCATCGACCGCCCCGTCTTCGCGGGCGTCTTGTCCTTCATGATCTTCATCGGCGGCCTGATCGCCATGACGGTGTTGCCGATCTCGGAATATCCCGACGTCGTGCCGCCCTCGGTCGTGGTGCGCGCCAACTATCCCGGCGCCAATCCTAAAGTGATCGCCGAGACGGTCGCGACACCGATCGAAGAGGCAATCAACGGCGTCGAGGACATGCTCTACATGTCGAGCCAGGCGACGACGGACGGGCTGATGACGCTGACCGTGACGTTCGCGCTCGGCACCGATCCCGACCAGGCTCAGCAGCTCGTGCAGAACCGCGTCTCCCAGGCCGAGCCGCGGCTGCCGGAAGAGGTGCGCCGCCTCGGCATCACGACGATCAAGAGCTCGCCCGACCTGATGATGGTCGTCCACCTAACCTCGCCGGGCGGACGCTACGACATCAACTACCTTCGCAACTACGCCCTCATCAACGTCAAAGACCGGCTGGCGCGCATCGACGGCGTCGGGCAGGTGCAGCTCTTTGGCGCGGGTGACTATTCGATGCGCATCTGGCTCGACCCGCAGAAGACCGCCGAGCTCGGCCTTTCCGCCGGCGACATCGTCAACGAGATCCGCGCGCAGAACGTCCAGGCCGCGGCCGGCGTCATTGGCTCCTCGCCGGGCCTTGCCGACGTCGACCTGCAGCTTTCGGTGAATGCGCAAGGGCGGCTCGCGACCGAGGAGGAGTTCGGCGACATCATCGTCAAGACCTCGCCGACCGGCGCCATCACGCGTCTGCGCGACGTCGCGCGGATCGAGCTTGGTGCCGCCGAATACGCGCTGCGCTCCCTGCTCGACAACCGGCAGGCCGTCGCCGTGCCGGTCTTCCAGGCCCCCGGCTCCAACGCCATCGAGATCGCCGACAAGGTGCGCGCGACGATGGAGGAGGCGAAGGCCGCAATGCCGGAGGACGTCACCTACGAGATCGTCTACGACACGACGCAGTTCGTGCGCGCCTCGATCGAGGCCGTCGTGCACACGCTGCTCGAAGCGATCCTCCTCGTCGTCTTCGTGGTCATCCTCTTCCTCCAGACCTGGCGGGCGTCGATCATCCCGCTCATCGCCGTGCCCGTCTCGATCGTCGGCACCTTCGCGGTGATGCAGATGTTCGGCTTCTCGATCAACGCGCTGTCGCTCTTCGGCCTCGTGCTCGCCATCGGCATCGTCGTCGACGACGCGATCGTCGTCGTCGAGAATGTCGAGCGCAACATCGAGCACGGCCTCAACCCGCG
>JACMIV010000163.1 GCA_014380965.1 Rhizobiaceae bacterium
ATCGTCTCACCGGGCATCGCGATCTCGCCGAGCACGGCGAGCAGCGCCGCATGCGTTCCCGGCGTGATCAGCAGCGTCTCGGCCGAGGCCTCGATGCCGCGGCGCGAAAGCCAGCGGAGCGCCGCCGCCTTGTCCGCCGCCGAGCCGCCGACGCCCTGATAGCGCATCAGCGAGATCAGCTCCTCGCCGACATGCTCCCAAGCCTGCCGCATCCGGGCGACGAGCGCTGGGTCGGACGGTTCGGGCGGCAGGTTCATGGTGCGGTCGGAAAGCTCGCGGTGGCGCACGCGCACCGAGGAGCCTTCCTCGTCGGCCTTGGCGAAGGTGCCGCGGCCGACCTTGGCGTCGATCAGGCCGCGACGTCTCGCCTCGGAATAGGCCCGCGCGACGGTCGTGAAGTTGAGGCCGAGCGTCTCGGCGAGCGCCCGCTGCGTCGGCATCGCGTCGCCATGGGAGAGCCGGCCGGCGCGCAGGTCCTCCGCGATGGCGTCGGCGATCGCGAGATAGGCGGGCTTGCCCGTCTGGCTGAGGTCGGGGCGCCAGGATGCGCGGGACGTCATGGCGTGGCTCGTCGATGGAGGAGGGAGGCCGTGGGCCAATCTTACGAAACTGCACAAAAAAGAACAGGATTTTTGCTCTGCCCGCAAAACAGTCGCCCCTCTGCATGGCTCTTCATCAGGCGCCATTCGGCTTGGCACAAATGATCGCATACTTGCTGGCATGATTGATCGGATGAAGCGGTGGCATTGATCGTATTGAGCGGACCCGTGCGATTGGCACGGTGCTTGCATGTTCGGTCGTGCAACGGCGCGGCCGGCGACGCCCGACGCGTCGGCTCGATCGCATTCACGGCCACCTCGGAGGATCATCCCATGCCAGCAGTGACCTATCCCAAGCACGAGATCGGCGACCACCTCGTCGACTACGAGGACAAGAAGTTCGAGGACGTGAAGGCGGAGCCCGGCGAAAAGGCGCTCGTCACCTTCCACACCGTCGCCTTCGAGGGCTCGATCGGTCTCGTGAACATGCTTCAGGCCAAGCGCCTGCAGCGCAAGGGCTTCGAAACGACGATCCTGCTCTACGGGCCGGGCGTCACCTTGGGAGTCAAGCGCGGCTTCCCGACGCTCGGCGACGAGGCCTTCCCCGGCCACCAGAATTTCAACAACCAGCTCAAGGCCTTCATGGACGAGGGCGGCAAGGTCTATTGCTGCCGCTTCGCGCTCCAGGCGCTCTACGGCCATGGCGAGCCCTCGCTCCAGGACGGCATCATCCCGATCTCGCCACTCGACGTGCTGGACCTCAACCTCATCCACCGCAAGGCCGGATCGATGGTCATCCAGACCTGGACTCTTTAGAGGAACCGCCTCGATGGCGGAGAGGATCGTCAGGGCGGCGGCCGCGCAGATCTCCCCGGTCCTCGACCGGCCTGGGGGGACCGTCGAAAAGGTCGTGGACACGATCCGGCAGGCTGCCGAGGGTGGGGCCGGGATCGTGGTCTTTCCCGAGACCTTCGTCCCTTACTACCCCTACTTCTCCTTCATCGAGCCGCCGGTCTCGATCGGCAAGGCGCATCTCGCCCTTTACGAACAGGCGGTGACGGTTCCCGGTCCCGAGACGCGGGCCGTCTCGGAGGTCGCCCGCCGCCACAAGATCGTCGTCGCGCTCGGCATCAACGAGCGGGACCGCGGCACGCTCTACAACGCGCAGCTCCTCTTCGACGCCGACGGCACGCTGGTGCTCAAGCGCCGCAAGATCACACCGACCTATCACGAGCGCATGATCTGGGGGCAGGGCGACGCGTCCGGCCTGAAGGTCGTCGAGACGGCCGTCGGCCGCATCGGCGCGCTTGCCTGCTGGGAGCATTTCAACCCGCTCGCCAGGTTCGCGCTGATGGCCCAGCATGAGATCATCCACGTCGCGCAGTTCCCGGGCTCGATGGTCGGGCCGATCTTCGCCGACCAGATGGAGGTCGCCTGCCGCCAGCACGCGCTGGAATCCGGCTGTTTCGTGATCAACGCCACGGGCTGGCTGACCGACGAGCAGAAAGCCGCGATCGACCCCTCGGGAACGATGCGCAAGGCCCTCTCCGGCGGCTGCTGCACGGCGATCATCTCGCCGGAGGGCGCCCATGTCGTACCGCCGATGAAGGAGGGCGAGGGTATCCTCTTCGCCGATATGGACCTGTCGCTCGCCCTCAAGCGCAAGCGGATGATGGATTCGATCGGCCACTACGCCCGCCCGGAACTTCTCAGCCTCACCATCGACAACCGGGAAAAGCCGATGGTCCATGCCGAAATCCCGTTCGACCTCCCTGACGACAGGACCATGAGCGATGACGAACCAGATCATGTCGCCGGAAACGCTGATCAACGAGTTGCAGTCCTTCGGGCTGCGGCTGGTCGATCCTAAGGCCGGCGCGGACTCTCGCCGCGGCGGGGCGGGGCCGTCCGACCACAAGGCCGTCATCGTCGATGGCCGCCCGATCATGGCGCCGGTCCATACAGCAACGGCCTTCGCCTCGCCCTATGTGGCGCTGAAGCCGGACGGCGACGGCCGAAGCGTTATCGAGCGCGACGGCGTTCCGGTCGGCGAAGTGTCGTTTCCGCTCCAGCCGCGCTTCTACAAGCTCCAGACCTTCGACGGGGTGCCCTACAGCCAGATCGCCGTCCTCCATGGGCGAGACGTGCTGGCGACGACCGTCCTGCAGACCTGCATCCGCTATGAGAGCCGGAAGAAGACCTGCCAGTTCTGCGCCATCGGCCAATCGCTCGCCGCCAGACGCACGGTGGCGCGAAAGACACCGGAGCAGCTCGCCGAGGTGGCGCGCGCGGCCGTCCTCCTCGACGGCGTCAAGCACATGGTGATGACGACGGGGACACCGAACGCAACCGACCGGGGTGCGGCGATCCTCTGCGAGAGCGCCTTCGCCATCAAGGCGGCCGTCAACCTTCCGATCCAGGGCCAGTGCGAGCCGCCGGACAAGGACATCTGGTTTGAGCGCATGAAGGCCTCCGGCATCGATGCACTCGGCATGCATCTCGAAGCGGTGACGCAGGAGGTGCGCGAGGCGATCATGCCCGGCAAAGCGAGCGTGCCGCTCGATCGCTACATGGACGCGTTCCAGGCGGCGGTGCCGATATTCGGAAGGGCGCAGGTCTCGACCTACATCCTCGCCGGCCTCGGCGACACGCGCGAACAGATCCTCGCCATGTGCGAGCGGCTCGTCGGTCTCGGCGTCTATCCCTTCGTCGTGCCCTTCGTGCCGATCTCCGGAACGCCGCTCGAAAGCCACCCGGCTCCGTCCTCGGCCTTCATGCACGCGATTCTCGGGCCGCTCGGAGCGATGCTTGCAAAGGCGCGGATGCGCTCGACCGACATCAAGGCGGGCTGCGGGCGCTGCGGCGCGTGTTCGGCACTGTCGGCGTATGAAGAGAAGGCCGAAGCGGACATCGCCGTGCCCTTCGCGGCGGGGGCAGATTTTCCAGCGGAGATGCGGCCGTGATCTTCGAGCCGGTCCATCCCTACATCTCGCCCGCGCATCGCGTGAAGTTCGCGACGGAAGCCTGGGAAACCCGGGGCGCCGCCGCGCTCAGGCACGACGTGTTCTGCAGGGAACAAGGCATCTTCAGCGGAGACGACCGGGACGCGATCGACGCCATCGCGATCCCCATCGTCGCGCTCTCCGACAATTGCGGCCAGAGCGACGAGGTGGTCGGCACCGTCCGCATCCACGACGCCGGAGCCGACGTCTGGTGGGGCTCGCGCCTCGCCGTCGCCAAACCCTATCGCCGGCAGGTCGGGCTTGGCACATCGCTGATCCGCCTCGCCGTATCCTCGGCCCATGCTCGCGGCTGCAAGCGGT
This sequence comes from Rhizobiaceae bacterium, assembly GCA_014380965.1. Classification (GTDB taxonomy): domain Bacteria; phylum Pseudomonadota; class Alphaproteobacteria; order Rhizobiales; family Rhizobiaceae; genus Plantimonas. The sequence continues at coordinate 3,863 of JACMIV010000163.1, forward strand.
TCCTCGCGCATGTCCAGAGCCGCAACGCGCTGCTCTTCCAGCGCCTCCATTGGGAAACGCTTGAGGAAACGCTGATCCACGGGCATCCCCACCACTTCATGCAGGCCGATCTCGCCTTCTATCCGCCGATCCTCGACGGCGCGGCGGGCTTCGTCGCCAAGGGCGTTGCCCGGCCGGCGGCGGAAGCCCGCACGGTAGGGTCCGCCGCCTGATGCTGCTGGAGCGCACCCGTTCGATCGTCGAGGAACTGGCCGCTGCCCCCGGCATCGTCGGCAAGCGCGACATCGCTGCCGCCGTCGGAAAGCTCGGCATCGGGGGTAGCGACGCGGTGCGGGTGGGGGACGACTGCGCGGCGATTCCCGATGGCGATGGCTACCTCCTTTTTGCCTGCGAGGGCTTCCTCAACGAGTTCGTGACAGCGGAGCCCTTCTTCGCCGGCTGGTCCGGCATCATGGTCAACCTTTCCGACATCGCTGCCATGGGCGGCCGGGCCATCGCCGTGGTCGATGCGCTCTGGGCCCGCAGCGAAATCGCGGCGACGCCGATCCTGGCAGGCCTGCGTCAAGCCTCGGCCGCTTACGGAGTCCCGATCGTCGGCGGTCACACGAACCTTCGTAATTCCGCCGACCAGCTGTCGGTGGCCGTGCTCGGCCGCGCGACGCAGCTCTTGACGAGCTTCGACGCGGCGCCCGGGGACGCCCTCATCGCGGCGATCGACCTGCGCGGCCGCTATCACGACCCGCTGCCCTTCTGGGACGCCGCATCCGGCGCCGCTGCGGAACGACTGCGGGGCGATCTCTCGCTTCTGCCGGAGATTGCGGAGGCGGGCCTGTCGAAAGCCGCCAAGGACATCAGCCAGGGCGGCGTCATCGGGACGCTCCTCATGCTGCTCGAATGCTCGGGCGTCGGCGCCGTGATCGATCCGCTCGCTGTGCCCCGGCCGGACGGCGCCGAGATCGGACGCTGGCTCGGCGCATTTCCAAGCTTCGGCTTCCTTCTGTCCGCGCCGCCCGAAAACGTCGCGCCGATCCTCGCGCGGTTCCACGAGCGTGGCATCGCCGCCGCCGAGATCGGCCGGGTCGATGCGAGCCGCAGGCTCTGCGTTCTGGAGCACGGCGGTCCGTCCCTCGTCTGGGACCTCGCGGTCTCGCCGCTGATCGGCTGCGCGCCGGTGCCAGAGGAAGGTAAGTGACATGCCCGAGGTGCGCTTCATGGTGAATTGGCCCGACGGGTCGAACCGCGTCTGCTACTCGCCGTCCACCGTCATCCACGACTACCTCACCGCCGAGGAGGCGTTGCCTGTTTCCGAGTTTCTGACGCGAGCGACCGCCGGCCTCGATGCAGCAAGCACGCGGGTGGCCAAGCTCTACGGCCGCCCTTGCGCGATCGCCGAGCGTGAGGCGCGCGAGATCGCCACCGCCGCAAGGCGTCAGCCGCCGGACGGCACCGTGACCATCGAGTTCCTCCGCTGACGAAATTCACCAGGCGCGCTGGGGGCGTCGCCGTTACGAGCCGGGAGGCCATCATGAACCACAGCAGCCATAAACCGGTCATCATCGTCGGCGGCGGCCAGTCCGGCCTGTCGATGAGCTATTGCCTGACGCAGCGCGGCATCGACCATGTGGTCTTCGAGCGCGACGTGATCGCCAGCGCCTGGAAGAAACAGCGCTGGGATACGTTCTGCCTCGTCACGCCCAACTGGCAATGCGACCTGCCGGGCTATCCCTACACCGGTGCCGATCCGCACGGCTTCATCGCCAAGGACGAGATCGTCGACTATGTCGAGGCCTATGCCCGCTTCTTCGGCGCCCCGGTGCGCGAAGGCGTCGGCGTCTCCTCCGTCACCAAGGATGGCGATGTCTTCCATGTCGCGGCGAGCGACGGCGACTGGACCGCGGACGCCGTCGTGATGGCGACGGGCGGCTACCACACGCCGAAGATCCTGCCCTTCGCCAAGGACCTGCCGGCCTCGATCGCCCAGTTCCATTCCTCGACCTATCGCAATCCGCAGTTGATGCCGGAAGGCGCGATCCTCGTCATCGGCACCGGACAGTCCGGCGCGCAGATCGCCGAAGACCTGCATCTCGCCGGCCGCAAAGTGCATGTCTGCGTCGGCTCCGCGCCGCGCTCGCCGCGCTTCTACCGCGGACGCGACGTCACGGACTGGCTGGTCGACATGGGCCATTACGACATGCCGGTCGACAAGCACCCCCTCGGCGAGGGCGTCCGCAAGAAGGCCAACCACTATCTCACCGGCCGCGACGGCGGGCGCGAGCTCGACCTTCGCAAGTTCGCCTCAGAGGGCATGAGGCTCTACGGCCATGTCGAGAGCCTCGACGGCACGATGCTGAAGTTCAAACCGAACCTCGTCCAAAACCTCGACGGCGCGGATGCGAGCGCCAACCGCATCCGCGCACAGATCGACGACTATATCGCGGCGAAGGGCATCGATGTTCCCGAGGAGGCGCATTATGTCCCGGTCTGGGCGCCGGAGCGCGAGCCGGAGGGGCTCGATCTCCTGTCCGAAGGCATCGCCTCCGTCGTCTGGTGCACGGGCTTCACGACGGATTTCTCCTGGATGAAGCTGCCGATCTTCGACGAGGCGGGCTATCCCGCCCATCGGCGTGGCGCGACACGTGAGCCCGGCCTCCACGTGCTCGGCCTGCCCTGGCTCTACACTTGGGGCTCCGGGCGCTTCTCCGGCATTCGGCGAGACGCGGAATACACGGCGGAGGCTATCACGGCGCAGCTTCGGGGCGCCGCGGGCGCGAGCCGCACGGCGGCCTGAGCCAGAGGCTGCCTTCAATCCGGCCGGAAGTTTGCCGGCACGCCTGCGCGAAGCAAGCGAATCGACTGGTTCCAGACATCGAGGAAGAGCTTTCGCTTCTGGGCGTCGAGCCCGACGAGGAGGACGGGCGAGAAGGCGATCGGCCGCAGGTTGGGCGAGCCGTCGAGCGAGGGAGCTATGCCGCCGCCATCCTCTGTGAAGGAGACGATCAGCGAGGAGGTCGCAAGAATACGACGCCCCTCCGAAGACAGGGCGAAATCGAGGAAGGCCCCGGCGATGTCCGGGTTGGGCGCGCCTTTCGGGATGAAGGCCGCGCGCGAGAGGACCAACGTGTAGTCGCTCGGTGCGATGACGCCGATGCGCGGGTCGCCCGCGGCCCTGGCGAGCGCATAGGAGCCGAACATGTTGTAGGCGATGAGATACCGCCCGTCCGCGACGCCGTCGACGATCTCGGTGAAGCAGCAGGTGGCGACCACGTCGTTGCGCCCGAAGGCCTCGATCAACCGGCCGAAGGTGGTGGCCTCCAGCGAATCGGCGAAGGCGAGGAGGTAGCCGACGCCCGACGCCTCGATGTCGTAGGTCGCGACCTTGCCCTTGAAGATGTTGCCCTCCGGCCGAAGGAGATCGATGAGATCGAAGCGCGAGCGCGGCACCTGGTCGGGCGGCACGAGCGCTCGGTTGTAGACGATGACGATCGGCTCGAAGGTAAGGCCGAAGAGCTCCTCGCGCCACTTTGCCCAAGACGGCACGAGGTCGATGGCCGGCGAGGAGTGCGGCCGCGCGCAACCGTCGTTGACGAGCTTGACCTGCTGGTCGACCGAGGACGAGACGACGAGATCGGCCGGCGAGACGAGGCCGGCACATTGCGCCGTCGCCACCTCGTTGAGCGCATTGGTCGTGATGTCCTCGTAGACGATGCGAAGGCCGGGCGTCACCTTCGTGAACGCTTCGAGCAGCCCTTCGAAGTATTCGAGATCGGTCGCGCCCTGGATCCGCAGCGTCGCCGTCGCGTCTTCCGGCGGGGCGCCATAGGTGGCGACGCGGTCGGGGACGATGGTTCGGGCATCGGCCTTCGCAACGAGCGGCTGCAGGAGGAGCGGGAGAAGCGAGACGAGAAAGTGGCATGGACGGCGCAAGGACTGAACGACCCGTCTCACGTTCCGACCCCCGCCAACGGCACCTGCAGTGCCGCGCGAAACCGGCCGTCCGCCGCGCGGGAGAAGACGAGGCGCCCCCCATGGCTCGCGGCCACTGCGTTGACGATCGCAAGGCCGATGCCCGCGCCGTCCGAACGCCGATCTGCGGCGCGTGAAAAACGTCGACCGCTATCGGCCCAGTCGGCCTCGGCGATGCCTTGACCGGCGTCGAGCACGGCGATCTCGGCCAATCCCTGGTCCCAGTCGGCCGACACCGTCAACGAGACCGGCTCGGCACCGTAGCGCAGAGCGTTGTTGAGAAGGTTCTTGGCAGCTTCCGCGAGGCTGAAGGAATCGCCCGCGATGCGCACCGGGTCTTCGCCGAGCGACAGACGGAGGTCACAGTCCGGCATGAGTCCGTCCGTCTCGTCGGCAACGCGCATCGCGACCTCCCGGAGATCGAGACGCTCGTCCGGAAGCGCGTCGGCGCGATGGACGACCAGCGCCTGGTTGAGCAACTGATCGGCGAGGCGGCCAAGCCCCGAAGCGCGGCGCCGGATCGTCTCGGCGATGGCGCGCAGTGCCGCCGGATCACTTTCCTCGCTTGCCAGCTCCGCCTGTGCCCGCAACGCGGCAATCGGCGTGCGAAGCTGATGCGCCGTGTCGGCGATGAGGGTCTGCATCCCCGCCATGCGCCGCTGCAGCCTGTCCATGAAGCGGTTGATGCCGCCGACCAGCGCCTCCACCTCGCGCGGCGTGCGCACATCGAGCGGGGAGAGGTCCTTCGGATCGCGGTTCGCCAGCGCCGCCTCGATCCGCGCGAGCGGCGCGAGCGAGGAGCGGACGGCGAAGACCGTCAGCGCCGCGATGACGACGCCCGCGACGGCGACGATGAGCATGGCTTTAGTTGCGATGTCGGCGGCAAGCGCGTCTCGTGCCCGTGTCGTGTGCCCGACGAGGATCTCGACATCGCCGCTATAGGCCTGTTCGGCAAAACGCCGACGCGTCGCGGCAAGGCGCATCGTCTCGCCGCCGTGACGGGACGAGTAGAAGACGAGATCGCTCGCGTGTGCGGGCGGCGGAGCGAGGTCGTCGTAGCCGGTCAGCGTCGCGCCTGTCCGGTCGACGACGCGGTAGACCACCCGGTCGTCCGGCGCGAGCGCCAAGAGCTCGAAGGCCGAAACCGGGAGATCGACCGTCAACCGGTCGGCGGAGACCTCGACCGACTGCGCGATCTGAAAGGCCGCGCCCGCCAGCAGGCGGTCGTATGCCGCCTCCGCCGCCTGCCGTCCGTAGGCATAAGCGGCAAATGCCACCACGGAGCCGCTGGCCATGAGGATCAGCGCGATGGCCACTGCGAGCCGGCGCATGATCGAGACTTCACTCCTCATCGAGCGCAATCTGGTAGCCGACGCCCCGCAGCGTGCGGATCGAGACGCGCGAGCCTTCGATCTTGCGGCGCAGGCGCGCGACGTAGAGCTCGATCGCGTTCATGCCGACATCCTCGTCGGAGAAGCCGAAGAGCTTCTCGAACAGGCGCTCCTTCGGCATGACGCGGCCCCGGTTGAGCAGCAGTACCTCGAGCAGGCTGAACTCCCGCCGCGCGAGCGTGACGGGCACGCCGGAAATGCGCAGAGCACGGCCGGCGGCGTCGAAGGAGAGGTCGCCGAACTCGATCGTTCCCGCCGTTTCGTCCGCGCGACGCCGGATGAGGGCCCGTGCGCGAGCCTCCAGTTCGCGGAGATCGAACGGCTTGGTCAGATAGTCGTCGGCGCCGAGATCGAGCGCGCCGATACGGTCCTCGATGTCGATCCGAGCGGTCAGCATGAGGACGGGCGTCGCCAGTTTTTCGCACCGGATACTTCTTAAGATGTCTATGCCCGAGCCGTCCGGCAGATTCACGTCGATAATCAGCAGATCGTAGGGTTGCACGGCGAGGAAGCCTGTCGCCGTGGCACAGGTCGACGCATGGTCGACGGCATGCCCATGCCGGGCGAAGCTCGAGACGATCGCCGAGGCGACGTCTTCGGTGTCCTCCACCAGAAGCACCCGCATGTCCGCTCTCCAGCCGGTCTCGACGATCGCTTCTCGTCACGGACGGGCACAATCGGCCGGAACGCGCCGCGAGGCAAAGAAAACTTGGCCTGGACCCTGAACGCTGATCCTGCCCGACGTGCCCAATCGCCGGCAGCGGATACATTAAGGTCTAATGAACAAGCCATCTGTTTTCTGCATGGCTCCGCTTCCGAACAGGCACTTCATATTGCGATGCAGCACGACCACATTGGAACCACCGAAGCCGGCCGATCAGCCGGATGCCCAAGGAGATTTTTGATGACCGCCCCCCGCGCCGCCCAGACACGCCGTTCGTTCCGCGGAACCCTCGCATCCATCGCCGAGTCGTTCATCGGCGCGCGAGAGTGTGCCGCTGCGGTCGAGAATGGCCGGATGCCGAGCCGCCGTGCGCTGGACGCGATGGGCATCGACGCCGAGACCTGGAGCCGTATCGGCCGGCTCTGATCGCCTGAGCTTTGAAGGCAATGAAAAGGCCCGTGCAGTGGAAGCTGCGCGGGCCTCTTGCTGTTCAGCGTCTTGACGCTTTGTTGGCTGCCACACCGGGAAAGAAGGACCGGCCAGAGGAAAATCTCTGGCCGGTGGGGAGGCGGCAGACGAACGTGACAGGACGTTTGTCGGCAATGCCGATCGCGTCAGGATTCGTCCTTCACCGTTCCTTCGACCGTCGTATGTCGGCGTCGCTTCAGCACGTAGGCGGCAATGAGCACGAACGCTGCTCCGGCCGCGGCCGCAGCGTAGTGTAGTGGTTTGATCGTCGTGAACAGACCCTGCGTTTCCGGGTCCGGGACGACCAAAGCTGGATTGGTTGCCGCGAGCCAGTTGGTCACGACAACGTCGCCGAGGATCATCTCTCCCGCGATCCAGCCGAGCAGCGCGGCGCCGATCCAGATCAGGAACGGATACTTCTGTAGGACCGATGAGAGGATCGACGCGCCGGCGATGATCAGCGGGATCGTCAGCAGCAGGCCGAAGATAAACAGTTCCGGATGCCCCTTCGCCGCGGCGGCGATGGCGACGACGTTGTCGAGGCTCATCACCGCATCGGCGATCGCGATCGTCCGTACCGCGCCCCAGAGATTTTCGCTGGCGGCGACGTCGGCGTGATCCTCTTGCTCATCGGTCGCCAGCTTGATGGCGATCCAGAACAGGAGAAGGCCGCCGACGATCTTGAGGAACGGCACGCCGAGGAGGAAGGTGATGAAGAAGGCGAAGATGATGCGCAGGCCGACCGCGGCGCCGGCGCCGAGAAGGATGCCGATCTTGCGCTGATCGGCTGGCAACTTGCGGCAGGCGAGCGCGATGACGACGGCGTTGTCGCCGGACAGGAGAAGGTCGATCCAGATGATCTGGAGAAGGGAGACCCAGAAGGTGGGCTGGTCGAAAGCGAAATTGAAATCCATGCAGTTCCTCGCGAAGGTCTCCGCGGTTCCCAATCACGTTGGAGCCGCGCATGCCGCGCTCGAAGCGCAACGTTTCACTACCATTGTCGGTGCATCTGACAGACGCCGCCGTTGGACGGTCTCGGCGCCGACAGATGGGTCTAGTCCTCGTTCGCTGCGAGCTGCGAGAGGACCTTGCCCCGGCCGCGCGCGCGCAAGATCAACGGAACGAATAGCGCTAAAGCCGCGAGAAGCAAGAGAATGATGGCGAGCGGCGAGGCGACCAGCACCGTGGCATCCCCCTGGCTGATGGCGAGAGCACGACGAAGCTGCTGCTCGGCCATCGGCCCGAGGATCAGTCCGACGACGACGGGCGCGATCGGATAGCCGAAGCGGCGCAGCCCGTATCCCATCAGGCCGAAGACGAGGAGCATACCGAGCTCGACCGGGGACGGATTGGCGCCGATCGTGCCGAGCGTGGCGAAGACGAGGATGCCGGCATAGAGCCACGGCCGCGGTATCGTCAGGAGTTTTACCCAGAGGCCGATCAGCGGCAGGTTCAGAACGACCAGCATCAAATTGGCGATGAGGAGGCTCGCGATGAGCCCCCAGACGAGATCCGGCGAGTTGACGAAAAGGAGCGGTCCGGGCTGCAGGCCGAACTGCTGGAAGCCGGCGAGCATGATCGCCGCCGTGGCCGTCGTCGGCAGGCCGAGCGTCAGAAGAGGCACAAGGGTTCCGGCGGCCGAGGCGTTGTTCGCGGCTTCCGGGCCGGCGACGCCCTCGATCGCGCCATGTCCGAATTCCTCCGGCCGTTTTGCGAGCTGCTTTTCCGCAGCATAGGAGAGGAACGTGCCGATCTCGGCGCCGCCCGCCGGCATCGCGCCGATCGGAAAGCCGATCGCCGTGCCGCGCAGCCAGGGCTTCCAGGACCGGCTCCAGTCGTCGCGGCTCATCCAGAGTGATCCTCTCACGGCCTCGACCTTGTCGGGGTTTCGATGTCCCGCCGCCGCGACCGACAGCGTTTCGCCGATGGCGAAGAGCGCGACGGCAAGCGTTGTCACCTCGATCCCGTCGAGAAGCGCTGCCGACATGTCGCTGAAGATCGATCCGAGAGAGAGGAACAGGCCGGACAGAAAGCCGGCGCCTTCGGCAAGGCCGCTGAACCAGGGGCCGACGCCGTTGAAGGTGAGGCGCGCCTGTCCGGTCTGGAGATCGATGCCGATGAGGCCGAGCGTCAGGCCGAGGGCAAGCGCCGTGAGGCCGCGCAGCGCGGAATCGCCGAAGGCCGCCGAGACGGTGATGAAGGCGAGCACCATCAGCGCGAAGTATTCGGCCGGACCGAAGGAGAGCGCGAAGCCGACGACGGTCGGCGCGAGGAAGGCGAGGCCGAGCGTCGCAATGAGGCCGGCGACGAAGGATCCTATGGCGGCGGTGGCAAGCGCGGGCCCGCCGCGTCCCGCGCGTGCCATCTTGTTGCCTTCGAGCGCGGTGACGATCGAAGCGCTCTCGCCGGGCGTGTTGAGGAGGATCGACGTCGTCGAGCCGCCGTACATGCCGCCGTAATAGATGCCAGCGAACATGATCAGCGAGCCCGCGGCGTCGAGCTGGTAGGTGACGGGCAGGAGCAAGGCCACGGTCAGCGCCGGGCCGATGCCCGGCAGCACGCCGACAGCCGTGCCGAGCGTCACGCCGATCAGCGCATAGAGAAGGTTCATCGGCTCGAGGGCGGTGAGGAGCCCGTTGCCGAGCAGTGCGAACGTGTCCATCCCGACCTCCCCTTAGCGGATCAACTGTTCGAGCGGCCCGGCCGGCAGCGACAGATTGAGGAGTTGGGTGAAGATCAGCCAGACGAAGAAGGAGAGGACGATCCCGAGCGGCACGGTCAACCACAGCGGACCCTTGCCGAAACCCTTGGCCGTCGCTGCGAAGAGGAGGCCGGTGGCGATCGAGAAGCCCGCCGAGCTCAGAAGCAAGAGCTGTGCCGCCAGACCGCCGACGATCCAGAGGATCGGCGTCCGCTGGTCGTGATCGCGCTCGGGAAAGCCTCCGCGCAAAGCCGTGACGATCGTGGCGATCGACAAGACGGTCAGGAAGGCCGCAATCGCATACGGAAAGGCCGCCGGACCGATGCGGGAGTAAGCGCCACCCGAAAGACCCGCCGTGTTGAAGGCGACGATCGCGGCGAGGACGCCGAGCCCGACGCCGATCGCCATCGCCGCCCGGTCCGGGCGGCGATCGGTCTCGTTGCGGGAGGTCGTCTCGGTCATTGCGTGACGAGACCGATGTCCTGGAGAATGGCCTTCGTCGCGGTGATGTCCGAGGCGAGTTGCGTATCGAAGGCGTCGCCGGCGAGGAACGTGTTCGCCCAGCCGTTGCGCTCGAGCGTCGCCTTCCATTCGGCGCTCTCGACCATCTTCGTTACGTCGGCGGTGATCGTCGCCTTCTCCTCGTCGGAAATGTCCGGCGCCGCCGCGACCATGCGCCAGTTCTGCAGCACGACGTCGAGGCCGGATTCCTTCAGCGTCGGTGCGTCGATGCCCTCGATGCGCGCGTCGCTGGTGACTGCGAGGAGGCGGAGCGAGCCTGCCGCGATCTGGCTTTCGAATTCGCCGTAGCCCGAGATTCCGGCTGCCACCTGGTTGCCGAGGATGGCGGCAAGCGCCTCTCCGCCGCCGGAGAAGGCGATGTAGTTGATCGCCTTCGGATCGGCGCCCGCAGCCTTTGCCAGGAGGCCAGCCGCGATGTGGTCGGTGCCGCCGGCCGAGCCGCCGGCGATGGCGACGGCGCCGGGATCGGCCTTCAGGGCTGCGGCGAGATCGCCGATCGTCTTGAAGGGCGAGGCGGCCGGCACGACGATCGCCTCGTATTCGCCCGTGAGGCGGGCGATCGGAGTGACCTGATCGAGCGTGACGGGCGAATTGTTGGTCAGGATGGCGCCGACCATGACGTAGCCGCCGACGAGGAGTTTCGAGGCGTCGCCCTTGTCGCGCGAGACGAACTGGGCGAGGCCGATCGTGCCGCCGGCGCCGGTGACGTTCACCACCTCGACGCTGCCGGCGACCTTCGCCTCCTGCATCACCGTCTGCATGGCGCGTGCGGTCTGGTCCCAGCCGCCGCCGGGCGAGGCCGGGGCCATGATCGTGTATTCCGCGGTCTGGGCAAAGGCCGTGCCGGACAGAAGGCCGAGCATGAGCGCGGCTGCAAGCAATCTCTTCATTGGATGATCCTCCCGATCATTCAACCGTCGCACCGGACCTGAGCGCCTGTCGCCAAGGTCCCGCGGCGGCTTCAAAACTTCATCGAACACACATGACGGCCGGCATCCGCTCCCGCGATGCAGCCGTTCCAATTGCGATGGTGATCCCGTGGGTGAGGGCCGCCATTCCCGTATTTTCGCCCGAGCTTATTGGTTTGCTCGCTGGCAGAACAGCGTAAATCGCGTTCCTGTCGGGATGCTGTCGGATGGGTCTGGGGCAGCGCGGCCAAAACGCCGGACGCCGGGCAACTCGGCTGCTGAGACGAGGCTACAATCGTTGCTCACGCTTGTCGCCGCGCCTATGATCCAACAACGGACAAGGAGTGACGCGGGGTTCACGGTGGCCAATCCAGAACATGAACGCGTCTCGGCGCCAGCATTCCTTCGCTGGGTGATGACGCAGCAGGAACGGTTCGAGCTCGTCGATGGCCAGATTGTCCGCATGATGGCGGGCGCAAGGCAAAGCCATAACGTCGTGACGAGCAATCTCGTGGTCGCCCTGTCGCCAAGCGCCAAACGCCAGGGGTGCCGGACGACGTCGAGCGATACCGCCGTCGGAACCGGCCCTCGCAGCATCAGGTTTCCCGACGTCGTCGTTGACTGTGGGCCGAGCGACCCGACCGCCGTAAAGGCGAGCCGCCCCACGCTGGTCGTCGAGGTCGCGTCTCCCGGAACCTCTGCCATCGACACGACGGACAAGCTCGACGAGTATCAGGCGCATGAGGACATCCGCGTGATCGTCTTCGTCGATCCCGACGTCGTGTCGGTGAAGGTCTACAGGC
>JACMIV010000164.1 GCA_014380965.1 Rhizobiaceae bacterium
AGATCGTCATCGCCGCTAACGCCAGCGGATCGCCGATTGCCGGCGTAAACTCGCCTGTGAACCGGCCGGACAACACGCCTTCAGCCAGCGTCTTCAGGAAGGGCAGGCCGGGGGCGATGGAGAAGACGGTTTGGCGCATGACGCGACGCTACGCGGTCGGGCGATGATTCGCGACCGCGGGCGGGGTTGGGAGGGCACGGCGCCGACAGTCAATTCGAAGGCTCGTCGTTTTGAGGCGTTGCGCGATCGTTTCGAGGACGCCACACTGGAGCATGACGATCGAGGGCGTGCATCCATGGTGACGGTCACAGCCGCAGAACTTCAGGAGCGTTTCGAGCGCTACCGACATATCGCACGGACGGAACCCGTTTCGGTGACGGATGAGGGTGCCGGCGCACTCGTTATCGTTTCCGCGGAGGAATATCGCCGCCTGAAAGCACTCGATGAACGCGGCAGCTTTCACGCATGGGAGCTGCCGGACGATCTTCTCATGGCTCTCGAAACGAGCGAGGCTCCGGACGAGACGGCCGGTTACGATCACGAGCTGCGGTGACGACCGCGCTTCCCGATCCCGTTCCAGGTCTTGTCATCCGATATGCCTACCTCTGGCGATCTGAAAAACGCGCTGGTCTGGAAGAAGGCAGGAAGGATCGCCCCTGCGTCGTGGTTGTCGCCGTCCGCCGAGAGAGAGGCGAGACGAAAGTCGTGGTGTCGCCCATCACGCATACGGTTCCTGAGGACCCAAGCTGCGCCGTCGAGATCCCGCCATCGACCAAAGCGCGATTGAGCTTGGACGACGAGCGGTCTTGGATCGTGACCGACGAGGTCAACGTCTTTACGTGGCCGGGTCCCGATCTTCGCATCGTAGACCGTGAGGACCCGGCACGACGCTTTGCCTACGGGTTCCTTCCGAAGGGCCTGACGAAGGCCGTCATCGAAAGCCTACGGGTGCAGACCAAAGCCGGATCGACCAAAGCTGTCGATCGCGACTGATCACGCCGCGCTGGCGCTGGCGCTGGCAAGGAACGTCGCCTCGGCCTCGGCGATGGCACCGGGCGTGCCGACCGTGAGCCAGAGGCCGTCGAGCCGTGCGCCGTAGAGGCGGTCGGCCTCGATGGACCGGTCGAAGATGCGGTTCAGCGAGAATTTCTCCGTCGCCATGCCGGCGAAAAGCTCGGGCTTCAGGATCGCTGCGCCCGCGTAGATGTAGGGGCTCATGTCGCGCTCGCCGACGCGCGACAGGCGCCCCTCGACGTCCATGTTGAAGTCGCCGCGCCCATCGTAGCCCGTCGCCTGGCGCATGTCGGCGATGAGGAGGAGGAGGTCCATCCGGGCGGGGTCCCAGAGGTCGGTCATGAGATCGAGGTTGTCGCGGTAGCCGTCGATCCAGAACGTGTCGGAGTTGATGAGGAAGAACGGGTCGGGGCCGAGCATCGGGAGCGCCTTGACGACGCCGCCGCCCGATTCCAGCAGAGCCTCGCGCTCGTCGGAGACGACGATGGCGAGATCCTTGCGGCGGCGCAGATGCGCCTGCATGAGGTCGGCGAGATAGTGGACGTTGACGACGGCCGTCTCGACGCCGTTGCGCGCGAGCGCGTCGAGACCGTAGTCGATCAGAGCCTTGCCGCGGATCTCGACGAGCGGCTTCGGGATGGTCGACGTGATCGGGCGCATGCGCTTGCCGAGGCCGGCGGCGAGAACCATCGCTCTTTTCGGGCGGAATTTCTGTCGGGCAGCGATCATTGCATGGGCTTTCGGGTCTGCGTCAGCGGGGCCGCCTCGCCTCCGTCTCGTCAAGAAGGCCCCAGTCTGCATAAAGGGTGCGCAGCGCCGCGAGCGAGGGATGCCCGAGCGTGCGCGTCAGATATGTCTTAAGCCGCGGTATGTGACGCAGATATTGCGGTTTGCCGTCGCGCTCGTCGAGACGCACGAAGATACCGAGGATTTTCGACAGCCGCTGCACCGCCATGATCGCGTAGGCGCGCTCGAAGCCGTAGGCGTCGAAGGGACCTTGCGCCTTCCGCGCTGCGGCGTAGGCCGAGACAAGATGCATTTCGAGCTCGGGCGCCACATCGACGCGGGCGTCCTGCGCAAGCGAGGCGAGATCGTAGGCGGCAGGGCCGATCATCGCGTCCTGGAAGTCGATGATGCCGATCCGGTCGATGCCCTCCCGCTCGCCGCGCCAGATGATGTTGGGCGAATGGTAGTCGCGCAACACGAGGCTCGTCTCGGCATCGCGCAACTCGTCGAAGAGGCCGGCCCAGACTTCCAGGAACTCGGCCCGCTCGCCGGGGCTTGCGGGGCGCTCGAGCATGCGTGGCACGTACCAGTCGAGGAGAAGCTCCACCTCGATCCCCATCGCGCCGCGGTCGTAGTCGGGAACCGTGTGGACGACGCCTCCGGCCGCAGGCATGGCAGGCTCCCAGCTTTCGGCGTGGAGCGCCGCGAGCGTCAGGGCCGCAGCCTCGTAGCGCTCCGGCGCCGTCCGGCCGGCTGCGTCCAGCATCGTGTCCGAGCCAAGATGGGAGAGGAGCACGAAGCCCCGGTCGAGATCGGCGGCGAAGATTTTGGGCGCGGCGAAGCGGTGGTGCCGGAGCGCTTCGGCGATCGCGACGAACGGCGTCACGTCCTCGGCGAGATGAGCGATGCGGCTGTAGGGTAGGCCATTTCGGATCGGCGCGCCGTCGCTCTGGCGCGGCGCGTCCATGAGGATCGCAGTCGCGCCGCCCCGCTGGACTGTCTCGTAGCGCCGCGCCGAAGCGTCGCCGAAGAAGCGCCGGCGATCCGTGGCAGGGGGCTCTGTGGTGTCGAGGAAGGCGCGGGCGGAAAGGCTGCGGGAAAGCCGCGCCATCGCTTCCGGCGTTGCTGTCACAGCGACGTTGCGACCGTCGCCCGCCGTCTCGAAGCTTAGGTGAAGGCTCGCCCGAGCCAAGACCGCCGGCACGCGCTCCGGCCATTCGCAGATCACGATGCCGGCCTCGGTCGCCTCCTCGAAGCCGAGTTCCTCGATCTCCTGCGGGTTCGACAGGCGGTAGAGGTCGACATGGGCGATGGGCGGGAGGGTCTCGTAGGTCTGGACGAGCGTGTAGGTAGGGGAAGGCACCTCGTGCGCCGGATCGTCGGCGAGGGTGCGGATCATCGCGCGCGCCAGCGTCGACTTGCCGGCGCCGAGATCGCCGGAGAGGGCGACGACGTCGCCGCGCCGGAGAGCGAGCACGAGGTCCTCGCCGAAGCGCAGCGTGGCGGTTTCGTCTGGAAGGTGGAGGGTGAGGGAGGCGGCGGCGGTGTGGGTGTCGTAGAGGATCGCGCTCATCTGGCCGCCCTGACGAACGAGACTGGTTCGAGGCGATCGATTCGAAGCCTGTGCCGGCACCTCCCTCTGCCTGCCGGCATCTCCCCCTCAAGGGGGGAGATCAAGATGCTTCGGCAACGTGCCGATCTCCACCCTTGAGGGGGGGATGTCCGGCAGGACAGAGGGGGGTGCGGCGCTGCCGTCGAAAC
>JACMIV010000165.1 GCA_014380965.1 Rhizobiaceae bacterium
CGCGCCGGCTGCCCTCGGCGACACCCGTGCGATCCACTGGTCGCGTCAGGACGAGGTCCTGCTCGCCGCCTCCGCCTGACCCCGGGCTTGGCTCAGGGTTTCCCAAGTTACGACCCCCATCCTCCACCGCGAAAGAAGCGAGGCCAGACATGACCGAAACCACCGCGAAGGGCGTCAGCCGCCGCAGCTTCCTCAAGACCGGCACCGTGGCGGCCGTCGGTCTTGCCGCAGGCGGCACGGCCGTCACCGGCTTTCCCTGGGTTCGCACGGCGCGCGCCCAGGAGGCGCAGACTCTGCGCTATCTCGGCACCGCCGTGAACCAATCCACCGAGATCGCCGCCAAGGTGAAGGAGGATCTCGGCATCACCATCGAATACGTGCCCGTCGCGACCGACGAGGTGACGAAGCGCATCATCACCCAGCCGAACACGTTCGACATCGTCGACACCGAATATTTCGCGCTGAAGAAGTTCGTGCCCTCGGGCAATCTGATGGGCATGGACGCCAAGCGCATCAAGGAATTCGACAACATCACGCCGGTCTTCACCAAGGGCGAGATCGACGGCAAGAAGATCGGCAATCAGGGCACCGCGCCCTGGAAGGTCCTGTACCTCCCGGCCAACAAGTCGACCGAATTCTCGGCGGAGCCCACCGAGTGGATCACGCTGATCCCGACGACCTACAATGCCGACACGCTCGGCATCCGTCCCGACCTCATCGGCCGCCCGATCACCAGCTGGGCCGAGCTGCTGAACCCCGAATTCAAAGGCAAAGCATCGATCCTCAACATCCCCTCGATCGGCATCATGGACGCCGCGATGGTCATCGAGGCGACGGGAAAATATACCTATCCAGACAAGGGCAACATGACCCGCGACGAGATCGACATGACGATCGCGACGCTGATCGAGGCAAAGCAGGCCGGCCAGTTCCGCGCGCTCTGGTCCGACTTCAATGAGAGCGTCAACCTGATGGCTTCGGGCGAGACGGTGATCCAGTCGATGTGGTCGCCGGCCGTCACGGCCGTGCGCGCCAAGGGCATCGACTGCGTCTTCCAGCCGCTGAAGGAAGGCTACAGAGCCTGGGCCTCGGGCTTCGCCTTCCCCGCGACGCTCGAAGGCGCCAAGCTCGACGCCGGCTACGAGTTCGTCAACTGGTTCCTCTCCGGCTGGGCGGGCGCCTTCCTCAACCGCCAGGGTTACTATGCCGGCGTCCTGCCGACGGCCAAGGCCGCCATGGAGCCCTACGAATGGGCCTACTGGATGGAGGGCGCCGAGGCGGCCGAGGACATCAAGTCCCCGCAGGGCCAGACGATCGCGTTGAAGGGCGCCAAGCGCGACGGCGGCTCCTATGCCGAGCGCATGGGCGCCGTCGCCTGCTGGAACGCGGTGATGGACGAGGATTCCTACATGATCCGCAAGTGGAACGAGTTCGTCGCGGCGTAAGGCTTCTCAAGACGAGCCTGATCTCCCCCTTGAGGGGGAAATGCCGGCAAGCAGAGGGGGTATTGGCGCCCTCTGCGCTTCCGGAGATGGCTGATGGACGGGGACGGAACCGACCTGCGCGCCATGCACCCCCCTCTGTCCTGCCGGACATCTCCCCCTCAAGGGGGAGATTATGCACTCCACCGACGGAACCCTCTCATGGCATCACGCGCCGGCATCGCCCCCTATCTCCAGGCAGCGCCCCTTGCCCTGGTGTTCCTCGTCTTTCTCGTGATCCCGCTGATCTTCATCGTGATGGTGAGCTTCTGGACCTACGAGAACTACTCCATCCAGCCGGCCTTCGTGTTCCAGAACTATGCCGACGTGTTCGACCGCTGCTTCACGCGCCTGCCGCTCTGCACGACGCTGAAGACCTACCTGTCGACGCTGCAGTTCTGCGCGATCGTCTGGGTTCTGACGCTCCTCATCGGCTTCACCATCGCCTATTTCCTTGCCTTCGAGGTCCGGAGCCCGGCGATGCAGACCGGGCTCTTCCTCGTCTGCACGATCCCGTTCTGGACCTCGAACGTCATCCGCATGATCTCCTGGATCCCGCTGCTCGGCCGCGAGGGGCTGGTGAACCAGACGCTGCAGGGCATGGGCCTGACGAATGCGCCGGTCGACTGGCTGCTCTACTCGAAGTTCTCGGTGACGCTGACCTTCGTCCACCTCTTCACCTTCTTCATGGTCGTGCCGATCTACAACTCCATGCTGCGCATCGACCGGTCACTGATCGAGGCGGCGAAGGATGCGGGCGCGAGCGGATGGCAGACGCTGACGAACGTCATCATCCCGCTCTCGAAGACCGGCATCGCCATCGGTTCGATCTTCGTCATCACCATCGTCATGGGCGACTTCATCACCATCGGCCTCATGGGCGGGCAGCAGATCGCCTCCGTCGGCAAGACGATCTCGGTCGAGATCAGCTATCTCCAGTTCCCGATCGCCGCCGCCAACGCCGTGGTGCTGCTTCTCACCGTCCTGTTGATGATCTTCGCGCTGACGCGGCTCGTCGACATCCGCAAGGAGCTCTGAGCCATGGGCGAACGCCGCGGACGCTCCTTCTATTTCCTCGCCGCCTTCTTCACGCTCTTCGTCGCCTTTCTCTACGGCCCGACGATCACCATCGTCATCCTCTCCTTCCAGGGACCGGAGGGGGGCCTCACTTTCCCGATGAACGGCGTCTCGACGCACTGGTTCGGCGTACTCTGGAAGGGTCTCGGCGTCGTCGACGTCTGGGCCGCCTTCGCCCGCTCGTTCTGGCTGGGGCTCGGCGTCACGCTTCTCACCGTCGTCATCTCGGTTCTCGCCGGGCTCGCCTTCCGCCGGCCGTTCCGCGGCGCGTCGCTGCTCTTCTACACCGCGATCGCGAGCCTCATCCTACCTTCGATCGTCGTCTCGCTCGGCATCGCGCTGGAGTTCCGCATCCTCGACGGCTTCATCAAGTCGACCGGCGTATTCGGGCCCAGCTTCCAGTCGGCGATGGGCCTATCGACCTCGGCGCTCGGCGCCCACCTTACCTGGA
>JACMIV010000166.1 GCA_014380965.1 Rhizobiaceae bacterium
CCCGTCGGCAGCGCCGTCGGTTTGGCGCTCGGGGCCGCGGCGACGACTGCGATCTCGGTCTTCGGCTCGGGAGCGGCGCGTTCGGGCGCCTTTTCCTTCTCGACGCGCGGCGCAGACGCCTTCTCCTTGGCGGCGACTTCGACATCCGCGATGTCGTCTTCCTCGTCGGCCCCGCCGCCGAAGAGTGCGGCGAGAAGCGTCTTGCCGCCGCCGCCGCTCTTGGCTTCGCCGCTCGACGCATTCGCTATCTGGATGGCGCTTGCGCCCTTGCGCGACTTGTAGGAAGCCAGCGCCTGCTCGTAGCCCGGCAGCGGCTTGCCGTCAGACGGCACGTGAATCGTGTTGCCCTTCGGGAAGACCGCGACGAGCTCCTTCCGGCTCATGCGTGGCCAATGGCGCGCGTTGCCGACGTCGAAATGAACGAACGGAGAGCCGGATCGCGGATAGTAGCCGACGCCGCCGGCCTGCATCTTGAGGCCGATTTCGCGCACTTTCTTCAGCGGCACGTCCGCGATGTAGAAGTCGAGCGCGCGCCCCTGCGTGTGCTGGCTTTCCTTGGCGACGCCTGAGGAGCGCGAGCGCAGCATGTTGTTGGTTGCAGGCGCGCGGTATCCGCAGATGACATGGATGTAGTCGCGCGAGCCGGACTGCCGATACGCTTCCCAGATGAGATCGAGAAGCCTTGTGTCCATCTTGGTCGGCTCCTTGCGGCGCCAGTCCCGCATGAACCAATTGATCTGCTTCAGTCCGTCCGCCGAGTAGCGCCCGTTCTTCTTGTAGGCGACGGAAATCTTTTCCTTGGTGTGGAGATTGTAGAACTTCAGGGTTCGGGTTTCGGCCTCGGCAACCGCGGTGCCCACCGACAGGGTGAGGAGGCAGACGGCGGCTATCGACACAGCGCGAACAGTCGCGCGGCCGACATAGTCGGTCAATCCGAACATCCGGAACCAGTCCCCTCAATCCTCGACTGCGATCGGCTCACGCCCCACGATCGAAATCTCTACCAGCAGGATAGTTAACGAGCACTCAATCGGCCACGACTGCGGCATCAAAGTGACGCTTACCCTATTTTGGCCCCAGATCAAAAGAAAACGGTTAACCGTCTATGAAGGACCTGCGAACCCACTGGTTTCGCGCAAGGTTTCAGACTGTGTTCCATCGTCCGACGCAGCGCCGGCTCCGGCGATGCTGTAAAGACGCATCTTTCGGTAGAGCGTCGATCTTCCGATGGCAAGACGCCTTGCGATCTCGGTCATCCGGCCGTCGTATCGCACCATCGCAAGGCGGATGAGATCCGCCTCGACAGCCTCGACCGTGCGCACCTCGCCGAAGGCGTCGAACCCCGCGAGCGCACCGGCGATAGGAGATGGACCGGCGCCGCCCGCCGCGCCGTCCGCCGGCGTGTCTGACGGGGAAAACCCGGCGGTCTCGCCGTCGCAGGCTGCGACGAGCGCAGCAATCTGCGGGAAGTCCCCGACGCCCAGAACCTCGCTTTCGGCAAGCACGACGGCACGGTGGATCGCGTTCTGCAATTGGCGGACATTGCCGGGCCAGTCGTGCCGCTGGAGCAGGCGGAGCGCGGCGCCGGACAGGACGAGAGGCGACGTGCGCCCCTCGCTTTCGCTGAAGCCCGAGATGAAGCGGGAGCAGAGATCGGCGATCTCGGCGCGCCTGTCGCGAAGCGGCGGAATGCGGATCGGCAGGACGTTCAGCCGGTAGTAGAGGTCCTCGCGGAACCGTCCCGAGCGAACTTCCTCGGCAAGATCGCGGTTGGTTGCGGAGATGACGCGCACGTCCGTCGAGACCGCTGCCCGGGCGCCGACGGGGTCGACCTCGCCCTTCTGGAGAACGCGCAAAAGCTTCACCTGCAAGTCGCGCGGTAGTTCGCCCACCTCGTCGAGGAAGAGCGTGCCGCCGTCGGCCTCGACGAACTTACCGCGGTGGCGCTCGCCCGCATCGGTGAAGGCGCCCTTCTCGTGGCCGAAGAGGATACTCTCGGCGAGCGCGTGGGGCAGGGCGCCGCAATTGACGGTGACGAAAGGTTTCTTTGCCCGGGGTCCGGCGGCGCGGATCGCGTCTGCAAGCCACTCCTTGCCGACGCCGGTCTCGCCCTCGAGGAGTATGGGAATCGAGGAGGGCGCGGCGCGGAGCGCCAGGGCGAACACCGCTGCCATCGCCGGGCTTGACG
>JACMIV010000013.1 GCA_014380965.1 Rhizobiaceae bacterium
ACTGAAGGCGCATTGCTTCGGCGACGCTGCGCACCATCAGTGTCTTCGCGAGGCCGGGGACGCCGACGAGGAGCGCGTGGCCGCCGGCGAGGATCGCGATGACGGTCTGCTCGACGACGCTCTCTTGCCCGAAGATCACCCGACCGACCGAGGCCTTCACCTTCGCGATGTCGGCGAGGGCGGCCTCGGCCAGCGCAACGATCTGAGCGCTGTCGAGACTGGGATCGGTCTGCGTGTGGATCGTCATCGCTGATACTTTCGGTCGTTCGGGAGGTGGCGTCCGGCGGGACGCAGCCTTGGGGTCGACGCGCTGCCAATGACGTCGGTTGCGCAGGTCACCATGAAATCTGCTGGATGCCATCCTGGCAAGCGGCGCGAACGCAACTATTTCGTGACGGCGAAGGCAGGCCAAAATAAGACCTCGTGATCGACAGGCGCGAGCCGCTTCGCCGCCGCTTGGGAGATGGCGCGGGGTAGCAGTGCCAAGCCGAACGAGGAGAAACGCGATCGCCGGACAAGCCGACAATCCTTCGCCCAGCCTAGAGGCTCTCATCGCCCGCGCCGAGCGCGCCGGGCGCGGGGCGCCGCCGGTCGAACGCTGGAACCCGGATTTCTGCGGTGACATCGAGATGGTGATCCGCGCCGACGGCTCCTGGACATATCTCGGCACGCCCATCGGACGGCCCGCACTGGTGCGGCTCTTCTCATCGGTGCTGCGCAAGGACGATGACGGGCGAACCTATCTCGTGACCCCTGCCGAGCGTCTCGGCATCACGGTCGAGGACGCGCCTTTCCTCGCCGTCGAGATGAGCCGCGACGAAGGCGAAGTGGGGCCAGTGCTGACCTTTCGAACGAATGTCGGCGACGTCGTCGCAGCGGGGCCGGACCATCCTCTGCGCTTCGCGACCGACTACGGTTTCGCGCCGTATCTTCGGGTGCGCGGGCGGCTTGAGGCCAAGCTCACGCGGGCGCTCGCATTCGATCTTGCCGACTTCGTGGAGACGGACGGTGAGGGGGCCTTCGTGCGGTCGGGCGGTGCAAGGTTCGATCTGCCAACGGGCGCGGTGGACGGAACGGCTTCATGAGCGGCGCATGACCTTCCTCTCGGCCGGCGATTTCCGCGCCCGCGTCCTCGCCCATCCCGGCTCGGATCTCGACCACGACCTCGGCGATCACGTCCTCAATCCCGATCTCGACCAACTCGTCGAGCGGGCTGGCGCACGCGAGGCCGCGGTGCTCGTGCCGATCGTCGACCGAGGCATGGATGCCGGCGTGATCCTGACGACGCGCGCTGGCCATCTTCGCAGCCATTCCGGCCAGGTCGCCTTTCCCGGCGGATCGATCGATCCCTCCGACGCCTCGCCGGAGGATGCGGCCCTTCGCGAAAGCTTCGAGGAAATCGGCCTCGACCGGCGTTTCGTCGAGACGATCGGGCGTTTGCCGCGTTATCGCACGACCACGGGCTTCCGCATCACGCCGGTCCTCGCCATCGTCCGTCCGGGTTTCTTCCTCATGCCGCATCCGGACGAGGTGGCCGACGTCTTCGAGGTTCCGCTCTCGTTTCTCATGAATGCTGCCAACCACACGCGGGAAAGCCGGGTCTGGCAGGGTCACGAGCGCCATTACTACGTGATGCCCTTCGGCAAGCGTCACATCTGGGGCGTGACGGCGGGCATCATCCGCACGCTCTACGAAAGGCTCTACGCATGACGGCGACTGCCACGATTAAAGCCGGCTGGCTGGCCGATCCGGCCCTCCAGCAGCTTCTCGCCACACTTTCCGCGAATGGAGAGGAGGCAAGGATTGTCGGCGGCGCGATCCGCAACACGCTGCTCCAGCGAGACGTTGCCGACATCGACGTCGCTACGACCTGCCTGCCGGAAGCGACGATGGCGCGCTGTTCGGCCGCAGGCTTCAAGACGATCCCGACGGGCATCGACCACGGCACGGTCACCGTCGCCGCGCCGGCGGACAGCCGCGGACGTACCTATGAAGTGACGACGCTCCGCCGCGACATCGAGACCAACGGGCGACACGCCCGCGTCCTCTTCGGCCGCGACTGGACGGCGGACGCCGAGCGGCGCGACTTCACGATCAACGCGCTCTTTTGCGATGCCGACGGAACGGTGGTCGATCTCGTAGGGGGTCTTCCCGATCTCGAGACGCGGACGCTTCGCTTCATCGGCGGCGCCGAGCGGCGGATCGAGGAGGACTACCTGCGCATCCTGCGGTTCTTCCGCTTCTTCGCCTGGTACGGCGAGGGGCGGCCGGATGGCGAGGGCCTGCGCGCTGCGACGCGGCTGAAAGGCGGTCTCCAGCATCTCTCCGCCGAGCGGGTCTGGTCGGAACTGCGCAAGCTGCTCGCGGCGCCGGACCCGTCGCGTGCGCTGCTCTGGATGCGCCAGACCGGCGTCCTCTCGGCGATCCTGCCGGAAAGCGAGCGCTGGGGGATCGACGGGATCCACGGCCTGATCACCGCCGAACGGCTGGAGGGCTGGCCAGCCGACGCCATGCTCCGTCTTTCCGCCATCGTGCCTCCGGATGCCGCTCGCGTCACCGAGTTGTCGAAACGCCTTCGGTTGTCGAATCTCGATCGCGACCGCCTCCTCGCCTTCGCCCGTGCCGAGCCGTTGAAGGCGACAGACGGCGAAGCCGAGGCGCGCCGCAAGATGTACTTCGAGGATCGGGGCGGCCTAGTCGACCGGCTGAAGCTGATGACAGCGGCAGCGGGCGCGCGCGGCCACGATGAGGCAGCCATGACGGAGCGCGCTGCGCTGTCGCGTCTCCTCCGACTCGCGACACGCTTCGCGCCGCCGGAATTTCCGCTTTCGGGAGAGGATCTGCGCGCCGCCGGCATGACGGCGGGGCCGGAGATGGGGGCGGCGCTGCTGGCAGCCAAGCGCCTTTGGGTGGAAAGCGGCTTCGTGATCGGGCGCGATCGGCTTTTGGAAAAGGTGGTGTCGCCCGCTGGATCGTCGCCGCCCCTCTGACCTTATTCCGCGTCTATCAAGCCACAAAAAAAAGCGGGCCTTGTGAGCCCGCTTCGTCATTCGCTCATCCCGATGACGGTCAGTGCGCAAGCTCGGTCGTCCGCTCGCGGAACGTATCCATCATCCAAGGCGTGATCCGCTCGACACCGAGCTGACGCGCCTGCATCACTGCCCTGCGAATCACCTCTACTTCGCTTTCCGCCCGGATCACGCGCTCGCAACCCGGGATCACTCCCGCACAATTCAGTTCATACATCACGTTCCCTCCCGTGGAGCGTTGCACATCGCAAATTCGGTAAAGCCTAAAAATCGCTAAGGTTCCAGGCTCTTCAAGAAATGAATGCGGTCGCGGGAAGGAATATGATCCTCTCGACATATCGGGTCGTCACATAGCGTGAATAGGCCCAAGAAGTTTATTTAATGCGAGGAGTCAGAAAGCCTGACGTCACGGCCATTTCACGACGGGAGGCATGGAGGAAAGTATCGAGGCGACGTTGCCGCCTGTCTTCAGTCCGAACAGCGTTCCACGATCGTAGAGGAGGTTGTATTCGACGTAGCGCCCGCGGCGAACGAGTTGCTCGTCGCGGTCCGCCTCGGTGTAGGGAAGCCCCATGTTCTGCCGGACGAGGTGGGGGTAGACGACGAGGAACGCCTTGCCGACATCGCGCGTGAAGGCGAAATCGGCCTCGAAGCCGCCCTTCTCTTCCGGCGAATGCAGCCAATCGTAGAAGATGCCGCCCACGCCCCGAATTTCACCCCGATGCGGCAGGGAGAAGTACTCGTCGCACCACGCCTTATATTTCTCATGATCTGCCACTGCGCCGTGGCGGTCGCAGACGAACTTCATCGCCTTGTGGAAGGCCATCGTGTCCGGGTCTTCCTGCGTCCGCCGCCGGTCAAGCGTCGGAGTTAGATCGGCGCCGCCGCCGAACCACTGCCGTGTCGTAACCACCATGCGCGTGTTCATGTGCACGGCTGGAACATGCGGGTTGCGCATGTGGGCGATCAGCGAGATACCCGAGGCCCAGAAGCGGGGGTCCTCGCCAGCACCCGGGATCTGCTTGCGAAACTCGGGCGAGAACTCGCCGTGAACGGTCGAGGTGTGCACGCCGACCTTCTCGAAGACGCCGCCGTGCATCATCGACATGACGCCTCCGCCGCCATCGCCGTCGCGCGACCAAGGAGTGCGTACGAAACGACCCGCCGGGTGCTCAGCACCGTCGCGTCCGGCAGCCTCGTCCTCGACCGCCTCGAAAGCGGCGCAGAGTCGATCTCGCAGAGCCTCGAACCAGGTCCGGGCCGCCTCCTTCTTGGCGTCGATGTCTTCAGGCAACCCTTCGGGCAGTTCAGGCCGTTCCATCTCGTCTTCTCCCGGCCGGACAACTCCCGTCGTATGCGGCGGGGTCCCGGTCCGGACGGCGGCGCGAACGTCGCCATCCCGTTATCGTTCAAGCGCCTAACAGGAAGCCGTGATCGGTGGAAGGGCGCAAGGGCGTGCGCCGGACGGATCATGGCCCCTGCCGATTCGCCAAAGGGCGACGTGCTCGCTATCTTCATATTCATTGCAGCGCGAAGACGAGACAGAGCGCCCGCCCATGGAACGCTTCCCACGCCCACCGCTGACGGGCCTTGCCCGCCAGCTTCAGGAAAACCGACGTCTCAGGGTCTCGGGAGCAGACAGCTTCATCCGCGAGACCTACACGCTCCCGCGCGCCGCTGCCCGCAGCACGGCGCGCGAGTGGTTCGACCGCTATCCGAAAGCGGCATACTGGACCGCGGTGGAGAGCTGGCGGATGCTCCCCGGCGACGAGGTGGAGTTCACGATGAGAAGGCTGCCGAGTGCGGATTGAGAGGCTGTGAAATCCTGACGCTTCTCATCGAGCCTCATCAGCGATGTCAGTCCGGTGCGGTGAAATCCAAAGGGTTGACGACCGTGACGCCGGCCGCTTCGAACGGTGCGACATCCCGCGTAGCAACAGCAAAACCCCGTGCCGCAGCCGTCGCCGCGATGTAGCCGTCCGCTGCTGCAATGGCCCGTCCAGCGGTCTTTGCACGAGAACGAATGACCGCATATGCGCCGGCGGCAGTCTCGTCGAAGGGGAGGATACGATCTCCAAAGAGGGCGCGGATCCGCCCGTGAAATGCTTTTTCAAGACCTGTCCTGCGAGTGCCGTCCGGCAGTGCCGCGACGCCGCACTGCAACTCGGCAAGGCTGATCGTCGTCAGGAAAAGCGTTTCCACGATCTGCTGATCGAGCCACGCTCTGACTGACGGATCGGCACTCGGCCGCAGGGGTTCCGACACGACGTTTGTGTCGAGAATGATCATTCGAAGCTGACCGTTTCTGCCAGAACGTCGTCCCGGTCGAGCACAACGTCTACCTCTCCGAACTCACGGGCCAAGGCAGCAAGTTCCGAGCCAAGCCTCACCCGCCCAGGTGAGCGCACCGCGATTTCAAGAATGTCGCGAATTTCGGCCTCCGTGCTCCGTCCATGACGAGAAGCTCGAAGTTTCAGCGCGTTGTGCGTTGCCTCAGGCAGGTTTCTGATCGTCACAGCAGGCA
>JACMIV010000167.1 GCA_014380965.1 Rhizobiaceae bacterium
CCCGAAGGCGGGAGCGGCTGCAAGGACGGCTGCGCAGGCGAGCGCTGCGAGACGGCGGAGGGCGGGCTGGCGGCGCGGCATGGGCGGTAGGGGTCCGTTCTCGCGTGAAGCCCGGCACATCCAGGCAGGTCATCCATAGGGTCCCGGAAATCGGCTGTCGAGGACGTCCCTGTCACACGTGAAACATCGGCCCATCCTTTACGGCGGATGCTGACCATGGTGTCCTCAACGGCCTTCGGGCACCGCCGGCCATACAGGCCATGGCAGAAAAGGCGGGAACCGCATGAAGACGATCGGCCTCATCGGCGGCATGAGCTGGGAATCCTCGGCGGTCTACTACCGCCTCCTCAACGAGGCCGTCAGGGCTGCCCGCGGCGGCCTCGCCTCGGCAGACATCCTCCTTCATTCGCTTGAATTCGAACGTGTCGTCGCCTTCCAGAAGGATGGCCGCTGGGACCTCGCCGCCAGGCATCTCGCCGACAGCGCCCGGCGCCTCGAGCGCGCAGGCGCGGACTGCATTCTCATCTGCTCCAACACGATGCACCTCGTCGCCCCAGAAGTTGCCGCCGCCGTGTCCGTGCCGCTGATCGACATCATCGCCGAGACCGGCAGGGCCGTGCGCGCCGCTGGCCTCTCCCGCCCGCTGCTGCTTGCCACACGCTACACGATGGAACACGGCTTCTACGGCGACGGGATGGAGGCCGCGCACGGCATCAGGCCGCTGGTGCCGAACGAGAAGGATCGTGCGCTACTCCATGGCATCATCTTCGACGAGCTCTGCAAGGGAAACGTTTCCGATGCCTCCCGCTTCCGCGTCCTCGACGTGATCGCGCGGGGTCGGGAGGCCGGCGCCGACAGCGTCATCCTTGGCTGTACGGAGATCTGCCTTCTTCTCGACCCCGCCGCGCTCGGCCTGCAAGGCTTCGATTCGACGTCCATCCATGCCGCGGCGGCCATAGCCTTCGTGCTCGAAGGAAAGCACGAGGCAGAAGAATGAAGGATCTGAGGGGCAGCGCTGCACAGGTTCGGACACGGGTCGACGCTTAAGCTTGGAATGCAAAGGGCTTTCCGACCCGGCATCCCGCCGTTCTCGATCGCCGCCTTCGCGTCCAGGAGCTTGAGCCCCGCCGCATGTGCCGATTCCTCGCCTATTCCGGAGCGCCCGTCTTTCTCGACCATCTCCTGATCCGGCCGCGGACGTCGCTGATCTCGCAGTCGCTCTCGGCGCGGGAGGCGAAGACGGTGGTGAACGGCGATGGCTGCGGCGTCGGCTGGTATGGCGAGATCGAGGAGCCCGGCCTCTATCGCGGCATCCTGCCGGCCTGGTCGGACGCAAATCTCGCTTCCCTCTGCCGGCAGATCCGCTCGCGCCTGTTCCTCGCCCATGTCCGCTCGGCGACCTCCGGCGAGGTCTCGACCGCAAACTGCCACCCTTTCGCGGTCGGCCGCCATCTCTTCATGCACAACGGCCAGGTCGGCGGCTACGACACGCTGCGCCGCCGGGTCGACGCGCTGATCCCCGACGCGCTTTATCCGTTGCGCAAGGGAACGAGCGATTCGGAAGCGATCTTCCTCGCCGCCATGGGGCGCGGCCTCGACACCGATCCGGTAAGCGCGATCGCCGGCACGCTGGCGGACATCGTGGCAGTCACGGGAACGGGACCCGGCGCCGACAACCCCCTGCGCTTTGCCGCCGTCCACACCGACGGCGAAACGCTCTACGCCTATCGCTGGGCGAGCGATGGCAAGCCGCCCTCGCTCTACTGGCGCACCGAGGGCGACGGCATCGTCATCGCTTCTGAGCCCTGCGACGAGAACGCCGGCGTTTGGGGCTCCGTCCCGCCCGGCACCGTCCTCGCGGTCGGGCCGGGACGCAGCGCGAGACTCAGCGAGCTGTCGGTGGGACGCAAGGGCAGGCGCGCCCGGGCAGCGTGATCGAGCCGGAGGCGACGCACGACCCGCTGGACAGTCTTGGCCGCATATGCCCGGAGATGGCAGGTCGCCTCCATGAACGGGATGGTGACAGTCCAGAAGACCTCGGCGGGCGCATCGACAGTCTGGCGGTTTGCTCCATGTTGCCGCCCGGGCGAATCATTGAGGACCCGGTATCGCTCGGCCGGTCGCTGGCATGGCAAGCGAACCAAACGTGACCATTCGGCGGGCAGACCCTCAAAGCTTTCTCAGCGCCACCTGCTCGATGCGATGCTCTGCGCCCTTTCTGAGGATCAAGTCCGCCCTTGGCCGCGTCGGCAGGATATTCTCGTAGAGGTTGCGACCGTTGATATCGGCCCAGAGTCCCTCGGCGATCTCCAGCGCCTCCGCCTCGCCGATCTTGGAATAGCGGTGGAAGAAGGAGTCGCGCTCGCGGAAGGCCGTCTCGCGAAGGCGCATGAAGCGCTCGACATACCAGCGGTTGATGTCCTCCTCTTCGGCGTCGATATAGATCGAGTAGTCGAAGAAGTCTGACACGAAGGGGATCACCTTGCCGTCCTTCGGCAGATCGCGCACTTGAAGGACGTTCAGACCCTCGAAGATGAGGATGTCCGGCTGGTCGACCGAGAGGGTGCGACCGGCGACGACGTCGTAGACGAAGTGCGAGTAGACCGGCGCCTCGACATGACGCACGCCCGCCTTGATGTCGGACAGGAAGCGCAGGATGGCGCCGACGTCGTAACTTTCGGGAAAGCCCTTGCGCTGCATCAGCCCTTCCGCCTCGAGCACGGCGTTCGGGAAGAGGAAGCCGTCGGTCGTTACGAGATCGACCTTGGGCGAGGACGGCCAGCGGGCGAGGAGTTCCTTGAGAATGCGCGCCGTCGTCGACTTGCCGACCGCGACCGAACCGGCAATGCCGATGATGAAGGGCGTCTTCGCCGTTTCCGACCCCAGGAACTTCTGGCGCTGGCGGAAGAGAAGCTGCGTCGCCTCGACATGGGCGTAGAGAAGGCGCGAGACGGCGAGGTAGATGCGCGCGACCTCGTCGAGATCGACCGGATCGCCCATGGTTCGAAGACGCTTGACCTCGTCGAGCGTGAGGGTCAGCGGCTGTCCCGCCCGGAACGTCGCCCATTCCTCTGCGGAAAAGAACCGGTAGGGCGAAAACTTCGACGGGATCATCTGGTCCATGGCCGCCTCAGTCGCCGGTGTGGCGATGGCTGCCGCGGGACGCCGGACGCTGCGGATCGGCCTCTGCCGGCCGGCGTGCCTTTTCTTCGAGCCCGGTCTCGGCGGTCCGGCGTTCGAGTTCGGCGAGCACGTCGGAGAATGGCACGCCGCGAAGGTGGAGGACGACCATCAGGTGATAGAGGAGGTCGGCGCTTTCGCAGGCGAGCGCCGCCTCGTCTTGTGAAACCGCCGCGATGACGGTCTCGACCGCCTCCTCGCCGAGCTTCTTGGCGGTTCCGGAAATGCCCTTGGCCGCAAGCTTCGCCGTATAGGAGGACGCGTCGCCAGAAGCCGCTCGGCGGGCGACGATGGCTTCGAGATCGGTGAGGGTGAAGGAGGTCATGCCGCGTCCCGCCGCATCGAAAGGCCGGCCCGCGCCATGTGATCCTTCGCCTCCGCGATCGTGTGGGTGCCGAAGTGGAAGATCGAGGCCGCGAGCACCGCCGTGGCATGGCCGTCGCGGATGCCCTCGACGAGATGGTCGAGCGTTCCGACGCCGCCCGAAGCGATGACCGGAACCGCGACCGCATCCGCGACGGCTCGCGTCAACAGGAGATCGAAGCCGGACTTCGTGCCGTCCCGGTCCATGGACGTGAGGAGGATCTCGCCGGCCCCAAGAGCGACGACGCGGCGCGCGAAGGCGATGGCATCGATGCCGGTCGACGTGCGCCCGCCATGGGTGAAGATCTCCCAGCGCGGCGCCTCGCCCGGCGCCGAGACGCGCTTGGCGTCGATCGCGACGACGATGCATTGGTTGCCGAACTTGTCGGCAGCCTCCGCCACCAGTTCCGGCCGCATGACGGCAGCCGTGTTGATCGAGACCTTGTCGGCACCGGCAAGGAGCAGCCTCCGCACGTCCGCGACCTCGCGCACGCCGCCGCCGACCGTGACCGGCATGAAGCAGCGCTCGGCGGTCTTCGCCACGATGTCGAAGATCGTCTCGCGATCGTCGGACGAGGCCGTGATGTCGAGGAAGCAGAGCTCGTCCGCGCCTGCAGCATCGTACGCGGCGGCCGCTTCGACGGGATCGCCGGCATCGACCAGCCCCTCGAAATTGAC
>JACMIV010000168.1 GCA_014380965.1 Rhizobiaceae bacterium
GACATCTTCGCCCATACCTCGCAGCACATGCCGAAATACAATTCGATCTCGATTTCCGGCTACCACATGCAGGAAGCCGGCGCGACGGCGGACCTCGAGCTCGCCTACACGATCGCAGACGGCATCGAATATGCCAGGGCCGGCGTCGCGGCGGGGCTCTCGATCGACCGTTTCGCGCCGCGCCTGTCGTTCTTCTGGGCGACGGGCATGAACTTCTTCATGGAGGTCGCCAAGATGCGGGCCGCGCGCCTCGTCTGGGCGCGCCTGATGAAGTCGAATTTCGACCCGAAGGATGAACGATCCTTGTCGCTTCGGACCCATTCGCAGACCTCCGGCTGGTCGCTGACCGCGCAGGACGTGATGAACAACGTCGTGCGCACCTCCATCGAGGCGATGGCGGCGACGCAGGGGCACACCCAGTCGCTGCACACCAATTCCTTCGACGAGGCGCTGGCGCTGCCGACAGACTTTTCCGCCCGCATCGCCCGCAACACGCAGCACATCCTCTCACGCGAAACGGGCGCCAACCGCATCATCGACCCTTGGGGCGGCTCGGCTTATGTCGAGAGCCTGACCCATGCGCTCGCCGAAAAGGCGATGGCGCATATCGCCGAGGTGGAAAGCCTCGGCGGCATGGCGAAGGCGATCGAGAGTGGTCTGCCGAAGACGCGCATCGAGGAAGCCGCGGCGAAGACGCAGGCGCGCATCGACTCCGGCGCGCAGGCCGTCATCGGCGTCAACCGCTACCGGACGGAAAGCCTCGACGACATCGATGTCCTGAAGGTCGACAATGCCGACGTGCGCCGCCGGCAGCTCGAAAAGCTTGAGCGGCTGAAGGCCGGACGCGACGGTGCGAGCGTCGAAAGTGCGCTCGACGCGCTGACGAAGGCAGCCTCTTCGGGGGCCGGCAACCTTCTGGAGCTGTCGATCGAGGCTGCACGCGCGCAAGCGACCGTCGGAGAAATGGCCTATGCTCTGGAGAGAGCCTTCGGCCGGCACGTCGCGACGAGCCGCGTGATCTCGGGCGTCTACAAGCGGGAGGCCGGCGCAATGTCGGATCGGATCGACGCGCTTCTGGCGAAGACGCACGCCTTCGCCGAGGCGGAAGGGCGCCGGCCGCGCATCCTCGTCGTCAAGATGGGTCAGGACGGCCACGACCGCGGCCAGAAGGTTATCGCCTCCGCCTTCGCCGATCTCGGCTTCGACGTCGACATCGGCCCGCTGTTCCAGGCGCCGGAGGAAGCGGCCCGCCAGGCGGTGGAGAACGACGTCCACATCGTCGGCGCCTCCTCCCTCGCCGCCGGCCACCTGACGCTGGTTCCCGCGCTCAAGGCAGCCCTTGAGAAGGAAGGCCGCGGCGACATCATGATCGTCGTCGGCGGCGTCATACCCCCACAGGATTTCGAGGCGCTGAGGGCGGCAGGCGCGTCCGCCATCTTCCCGCCCGGCACGGTGATTGCGGAAGCCGCGGAGGGCCTTCTGCGCGAGTTGTCGCTGCGGCTAGGCCATGAGGGACTCGCGGCGGAGTAGAGCGAATGGCGTTACTGGTCTAACAGGTGTTATAACTTCGTATCGGCAAGCTGGAAGCTGCGCCATGAAGACCGTCGTCCGCAAGATCGGGAATTCCGAGGGGGTCATCCTGCCGAAGGAAATGCTTGAGACGTTGGGGCTTTCGGCAGGGGATCGCCTCGAAGTCTTGATGAACAATGACGGCATACAGCTCTTGAAAGCCAATACGGACTTCTCGGACCAGATGGAGGCTGCTCGCCTTTGTATGGTCAAGTATCGTGATGTGTTGCGCGAACTCGCCAAGTGAACATCCGCTGGCTGACGCGTGGCGCACTCGAAGCCATCCACAACGAACAGCTCGCCGAACACGGCGGCCTGTCCGGCATAAAGGACGAGAGTGCGCTGGAAGCGTCGCTGGCACGACCGCTGAACAAGGCGGCCTACGGCGAGACCGACGTGTTTGAGCTCGCGGCGGCCTATTTGTTCGCCATCGTCCGCGATCACCCTTTCTCCGACGGCAAAAAGCGTACGGGATACGTCGCATCCTATGCGTTCCTGTATCTCAACGGCTACGAGATCACGGCCGACAACGGGCTTGTCTACCAGTTCGTCATGGATGTCGCCGCGGGTCTCGTCAGCGAGCAGAGCGCCGCCCGCTGGTTTCGCGACTGCACCGCACCGCGCGCCTCCCGCCCCTCCTGACCCGTCTCCATCTCGCACTTGCACAGCCCGGCGCCGGGGTGCATTCACCGCCTCGCCAGTGCACCGCGGCTCTGCGGTCTGGCGAAGGGGATCGGACATGATCGAAGTCTACCGTTCCGACGAGGCCGGGCAGATGCGTGCGGAACGCGTCGCCGCCGAGGCGCTGCCGGCGGAAGCCGTCTGGATCGACCTTATCAACCCGACGAAGACCGAGGAGCGCGCGGTCGAACTGCTCTGCGCCATCGAGGTGCCGACTCGCGAGGAGATGCGTGAGATCGAGGTATCGAGCCGGCTCTATTCGGAAGACGGCGCGGACTTCATGACCGCCTCCGTCGTGTTCGGCCTCGATTCCGGCGCGCCGAAATTTGCGCCGGTAACTTTCATCCTGTCCGGCAAACGGCTCGTGACGCTGCGCTATACCGAGCCGAAGTCCTTTGCGATCTATTCGGCAAAGCTATGCCGCGATCCGTCCGAAGGCACGTTCCGCCAGGCGCTGGCGACGGAGGCCGAGCTGGCGCCGCTGGCTGTCGCTGCCGCCCCCGCGATCAGGCCGCCGAAGGTGCCGAATGCCGACGC
The DNA here is from genome assembly GCA_014380965.1 of Rhizobiaceae bacterium. Lineage (GTDB taxonomy): Bacteria > Pseudomonadota > Alphaproteobacteria > Rhizobiales > Rhizobiaceae > Plantimonas. Next base: position 2,788 of record JACMIV010000168.1, read on the forward strand.
CATCCTGATCGGCCTCTTGGAGACCGTCATCGACCGCGTCGCGGACATGCTGGAAGCGATCGCCGCCGATCTCGACAGGATCGCCACCGACATCTTCTCGGCCTCCAATCGCAAGAAGCCCACGGCCAACTCCGACTTCAAATCGCTGCTGCAGCGGATCGGCGCGGCGGGAGACCTCATCTCCCGCACGCGCGAGAGCCTGGCGACGCTCGACCGCATGATGCCCTATCTCCAGTTTGTCCTCGACGGGCGCAAATCGCCGAAAGATGCCAAGGCGCGAGTGAAGGCGATGTCCCGCGACATCACCTCGCTCAACGACTTCGACGCATTCCTGTCGAACAAGACGACCTTCCTCCTCGATACAACCGTCGGCATGATTTCCATCGAGCAGAACGCCATCATCAAGATCTTCTCGGTCGCCGCCGTCGGCTTCATGCCGCCGACACTGGTCGCATCGATCTACGGCATGAACTTCGAGTTCATGCCCGAACTGCACTGGACCTTCGGTTATCCGCTCGCGGTCGGCATGATGGCTGTCTCGGCCATTCTGCCGCTGATCTTCTTCCGCTACAAGAATTGGCTGTAGAGAAGTACGGCTTGGCAACTTGCGGACTGCCCGCAGCTCACGCAGGAGTAGTATGCCGCTCAGTGAGCGACGTAGTTTGAAGTGAGCCTCAAGAAGGATCGGGCTCCTGTAAAGGCCCATAGAAGGTTTCTTAGCATGTCTCGACGATGATACGGCGGGATATCTTGGAATCACGTCGATCATGCGCCCACCACCGCAATGTCAGTCCCCTGAAGAAGGCCTCGCCGGCCGGACGAACGGTCCGCTTCATGAGGACGCGGCGGGCTTCAGCGCAGGCTGCATCTGCACCTTTCTCGCCTGCCTTGTAACCGCATTTCAGACGGAGACAGCTTTTGCCTGGTGGGTCTGCGCCGGGCTGGGCGCGATCACGGCATTCCGCGTTCCGATCGTTCTGTTCCACGACGGCTTGAAAACGTCGGCGGGCGTAGACGATCGGCTCTGGGCGGCGGTCTACTCCCAGTCCGGCTTGGTCCACGTGCTCCTGATCGGGCTTTGGCCGCTCTCGATCTTCGCAGGTCCCGAGGACACGTCCTCCCAGCTCTTCTCCTTCGGCAGCGCGATCTGCTTCCTGGTCGGTCTGGTAGCGCGGAATTTCGGCTCGGCGACGCTTATCCGCAGACAGCTCATCTTGGCAGGAGTGCCGATGATCGGCGCGCTGCTCCTGCCGGGAGAGATATGGCACGCCGCCTTCGCGCTCTTCTTCGCGGTCTTCTGTCTGACCCTCCTGCGTATTTCGGACAGAATGCGTGTCACGTTCGTGGCGGCGATGACGGCAGGCGAGGAGACGCAGCGCCTCGCCTACAGCGACACGCTCACGGGACTTGCGAACCGGGCGGAGATGACGCGCCGCGTAGGAGCGGCGCTCGCCGCGGACGACCGAGCCTTCACGATCCATTTCATAGACCTCGACCGATTCAAGCGACTGAACGATTCCTATGGTCACGGCTTCGGCGATGCGGTCCTCGTCGAAACCGCGCGGCGGATCGAGGAAGTGATGCCGCCGAACGCGACGCTGTCGCGCTTTGCCGGCGACGAATTCGTGCTGTTGCAGGACGAGGTGTCTTCGCGGGTCGAGGCGGGTGCCATTGCGGCAGCACTGATCGCAGCGGTCGGCCGGCCCATGCTGATCGACGGCATCTCGGTCGCCATCGCCTGCAGCGTCGGCGTAGCGATCTTTCCCGAGCACGGACAGACGTTCCACCAGATCATCCAGCGGGCTGACACCGCGCTCTATGCGGCCAAGGCCGCGGGGCGGGGCCAATACGTCTTCTTCGACGAGACGATGGAGCACCGCGAGAAGGAGCGCGTGCGGATCGAGGCCGACCTTCGCGAAGCGATCGCGACCGATGCCTTGACGCTCGCCTTCCAGCCGATCGTCGATTGCGGCACTCACAAGGTCTCGAGCTGCGAAGCGCTGATCCGCTGGCATCATCCTCAGCGCGGCCCGATGTCGCCGGGTCTCTTTCTTCCGATCGCCGAGGAATGCGGATTGATGCGCGGCATCACCGACATCACGCTCCGCAAGGCCTGTGCTGCCGCTGCCGCATGGCCGGAGGCGGTTCGCGTCGCAATCAACCTCTCACCGAGCCAGCTCGACCGCTGCGACATCGTTGAGACGATCCTTGCCAGCGCCCGCGATGCGGGCCTTGCCTGCGGACGTGTCGAGATCGAGATCACTGAGAACCTCTTCCTCGATCAGGATCGCAGCGTCTTCGAGAAACTCCACGCCCTCCATGCACACGGCATCCGCTTTTCGCTTGACGACTTCGGGACCGGCTACTCCAATCTCGGCTACATCTCCCGCCTGCCGCTCGACAAGATCAAGATCGACCGTTCCTTCGTCGTCCGTGCCGCCGAGGAGGAGCGGGACCGCGCACTGCTGCGCGGAATGATCCGCCTCATCCACTCGCTGAATCTCAAGATCGTGGTCGAAGGGATCGAGACCGAGGCGCAGTTGCAGATGGTGATGGAGGAGGAACTGGTGGAGGAACTGCAGGGCTTCATCTTCGGCCGACCGCTGCCGCAGGTTGCGATAGCCGCCTTGCTGCGCGCCCTTGCCGGAGACCGCCATTCGCCCGAAAAGGGACTTGCTTGCGTCCCCGCGGCGTCAACCGCGTGACCAATGGAAGCGGCGTTAACCAAATCGCAGGGTTAATGTTTCCTGAATGAATAAAATGCTTCGGAATTTGGTATGGGTCGCGTAGCGTTCCTGGGTCGCCCCAGGAGACCGTTGGATGCAGCCGAGAACTCATGCGCCGAGGGATACGTTCGACGAGAAACTCGATGGTATTCTTCAAAGAACACAGTATCACCGCGTCGAAACGGACGCGGATCGCGAGACGATTTACCGCCTTCGCTACGATGCTTACTGGCGCGAAAAGACGATATGGGAACGTGCGGATGCTCGCTTTACCGACGACTACGACAAGGACGAGAACGCGTTCGTCTTCGGCGTGACGATCGACGGCGCGCTTGCCGGCTCGATCCGACTTCATGTCGTCTCGCCTCTGTGCAGGCGCGGTCCGGCGGTCGATACCTACGGCGACATCCTCGGACCGCTGCTCGACGGCGGCGAGACGTTCGTCGACCCGAGCCGCTTCGTCACCAACCCGCTGGTGCGTCCTGGCGCCAAACTTCTGCCCTTTGCGGTCACGCGTCTTGCGTGCATGGCGGCGGAACATTTTGCAACCGACTGGATGCTGGCGACGGTGCGGCTCGAGCACGCGGCGTTCTATCGACGTTTCTGCAGCCTGAAGCCGCTTACAGCGCCGCGTACCTATCCATGCCTGATGAAGCCGCTGATGTTGCTTGGCGAACGCAACGAGGACATCCGCGAGAGCGTATTCACGCGGTATCCCGTCTTCTCGTCGACACTCGCCGAGCGCCTCGCGCTGTTCGAGGCCGCGGACGAGCGTTCGTCGAGCCTTGAGGCTCGCCCCGTCAACGACAACCGCAGCATCAGAGGCGAAGAGATCGCCTGAGAGGGTAGGCGCTCCCGCTCGTTACGCCCCGAAGCTGAAAGCGCGGTAGACGGCGGCACCTGGAACCACCTCGGCCGATGCTTCACGCGCGGCGATTTCGCCGAGCGTCAGGTGCAAGGGCGACTTGATGCAGGCGGGGTCCGTGTTCTCGGCTTTCCCCGTCAGCGCCAATGCCTGACAGCGACACCCCCCGAAATCGACCGCCTTGCGCTCGCACGACCGGCACGGCTCGGGCATCCAGTCCGTTCCGCGATAGGCTTCGAAGGCGGGCGAAGACGCCCAGATGTCGGCGATCGAGTGATCGCGTACGGACCAGAAGTCGAGATGTGCGATCGTCTGGGCGGCGTGGCAGGGCAGGGCCAGGCCCGCGGGCGTGACACTCAATGTGCGCTGTCCCCAGCCGCCGTTGCAGGTCTTGGGATAGCGGGCATAGTAGTCCGGGAAGACGGCGTCGATGACAAGGAGGCCTTTCAGCCGAGCCCTTGCCTCCTCTACTTCGAGGATCGTCCGGTCGACGTCTTGGCGGGCGGGCATCAGCTGCGCGCGGTTCTTCAGCGCCCAGCCGTAATATTGCGTGTGCGCGATCTCCAGCCGCTTCGCTCCGAAGGCGACCGCCTTGTCGATCATGTCCGGCACCTGATGAATATTGGTGCGGTGAATGACGGCGTTCAGCGTCAGCGGGAAGCCACGCGCAACGACCTCCTTCGCGAAGGCCTCCTTGCGCTCGAAGCCGCCCTTGTAGCCGCCGACGGCTTCGGTGATCGCCGCATCTGCGCCCTGGAGCGAGAGCTGGATGTGGTCGAGCCCGGCCGCATGAAGCGCGTCGAGCTTGTCCGGCGAAACACCGATACCGGAGGTGATGAGGTTCGTGTAGAGCCCGACCTCGGCCGCATGCCGCGTCAGTTCCACAATGTCCTTGCGCGCCGTCGGCTCTCCGCCGGAGAGATGGATGTGGATGACGCCGAGTTCGGCCGCCTCGGTGAAGACGCGCTTCCACGTCTCGGTATCGAGCTCCAGCGAGCGGGCGTCGAGTTCGAGCGGGTTCGAGCAATAGGTGCAGCGCAAGGGGCAGCGGTGCGTCAGCTCGGCGAGCAGCCCGATCGGCGGCGGCGGCACGCGCCGATCGGTCTCTGCAGACACGGAAGCCGCGACGGGCGCGGGGAAGACGACCTCGTTCATAGCTCCACCCTCTGCTTGCCCTGAAGGTCGAGAAGGAAACTTTCGACGTCCGGGCGGATGACCGAAAGCTCGGCGGTGAACACCTCGGCAAGCTGCGCGAGGATGTCGGCGAAATGCGTCTTGCCGTCGATGCGCTTCAGGATTTCGATCGATACCTCGTCGGCCTGGAAAATGCGTTCGGGCGCGACGAGAATGAAAGCGCTACGCGCCTTGTCCTCGCGGAACCGGACGCCGTGCGGGAATCTCGGCACCGCGTGATCCGAAATCGCACTCATGGCGTTTCGATGCCTGTCCCGGCCATCCCAGGCATCCAGACGTCCGGGGGCGGCATCTTCGGATCGACATAGGCATGGTTCAGCGCATCGAGCTGCGTCCAGAGCACCGAGCATTTGAAGCGCAGAGCGTTGAGCACGGCGCGCTGTTCCTCGGGCCGGCGCGCATTCTTCACGCAGTAATCGAGCGCGAAATCCGAGTCGCGCTTGGCCTGAACTGGGCGCTTGTCGAAATAGGCGAGCGTCTCCACCGAGATGAAGGGATAGTGCTCCAGCATGCCGCGAACGCGCGTCCCGATCACGTTCGGCGAGAAAAGCTCGGTCAGCGAGGAGGCGATGGCTTCGAGGAGGGTGCGCTCCCGCACGAAGGTCACATAGGCGTCGACGGCGAAACGCGTGCCCGGCAGGATGCCTTCCCCCGACAGCACATAGTCCCGGTCGAGGCCGACGCCATCGGTCAGCGCAATCCACTTCTCGATTCCACCGCGGTTTTCGGCGTCCCCGTCATGATCGACGATCCGCTCGCGCC
>JACMIV010000169.1 GCA_014380965.1 Rhizobiaceae bacterium
GGCGACTTTCTACGTCCCGGCCACATCTTCCCGCTGATCGCGCGCGCCGGCGGCGTCCTCACGCGCTCGGGCCACACCGAGGCCGGCTGCGATCTCGCCAAGCTCGCCGGACTCGAACCTGCGGGCGTTCTCGCCGAGGTCGTCAACGACGACGGCACCGTCAAGCGCCTCGCCGAACTCATCCCCTTCGCCCGCGAGCACGGCCTCAAGATCGTCTCGATCGAGGATCTCATCTCTTACCGGGTGCGCCGCGAATCCTTCGTCGCCTGCATCCGGGAGGAGCCGATCACCATCTCAGGGATGGACGGCACGATCCGCATCTACGAAACGCCGTTCGACGATATGCAGCATGTCGTCGCCGTCTTCGGCGACGTCGCGGGCGGCGAGCGCGTTCCGACCCGCATTCACCGCGAGCAGCCGGTGCTCGACCTCTTCGGCCGCACGACAGGCGCCAAGACCTGGGTCGAGATCGCGGTCGAGACGCTGAAGAGCCACGGTCGCGGAGTGCTGATGCTCTTGCGCCAGCCGAATGTCGACGACTTCGATGGAACGCCCTTCGGCGGCCCGGAGACCTCCCCCGAAGAAGGTCCGCGCGACGGCGAGCGTCATGTGAGCGCACAGAAGCGGATGCACCGGTGGCGCGAGGTCGGCGTCGGGGCTCAGATCCTGCGCGACCTCGACGTGCGCTCGATCTCCGTTCTGGCGACGGCCGAGCGCTCCTATGTCGGCCTGAGCGGGTTTGGGATCGAGGTGGCCGGAACGATCCTCGTCGAGGACTAAAACCCGGAACGCGCCTCGCCTATTGCGTCGCCGGCCCGAAGTCGGGCGTGCTCATGGACACGGCCGGGAAGGTCCGCGTCATCGCGTTCGCCCGCGCGTCGATCTCGGCGACGTCGGGATCGGTCTCCTCGATCCAGCGGAGCATCTCGGCATAGTCGCAGCTGTCCATGCTGGTCGAAAGTCCGATCGTCTCGCCTGCTGTCAGGCTCTCGGCGCCCGGCACGGACAGGGCTGAGGCGAGCACCGTCCAGTTCGGCCCGAAGGTTCGAACCGCAAGATACATCGTTCCCGCGCGAACGGAGGAGACGCCGCCGAGGAGGCAGCCCTCGTGGAACATGCGATGGACGTCCTGCGACGGGCGCGTGCGCACGACGCAGAAATGATCGTGAACGACGGAGGCCCGTCGGTAGTCGCCGACGAAGGGTGGGCCGAAGGACCAGAAGACCTGAGGAATGGAAGCTCCGTTCACGACGGTTCCGGCCGGTACCTCCCAGGTGAAGCCGCCGTCGTCGACGAAGGCGAAGGGCCGGAGCAGTTGCATGTCCCGGTCGTCGCCGCGATGCGAGAGCCATCGGACCTCGATGTCACCTATAAAGGCCGCCATCTCGCATTCCTCCGAAATTCCGCAACGTCATTTCGGTACTATGCCGCAACCGTACAGTCTTCGGAAGATGCAATCTCAAGGTTGCAGCGGGTGCCCTTCTATTCCGCCGGATCGCTCTCCTGATCCAGCTCCTGGTGCGCCTCGGCGAGGGGCTGGCGGGTGAAGCCCTTCAGCCCGGCATGGATGTTTCGGTCCCGCTCGATCTCGACCGGGGAGGTGGCGTAGGCCGTCACAAGCTCGGCGAGCGATCGCAGGGCGTGGACATGGATGCGCTCCCAGCCGTGAGAGGCGTCGACCCCGAAGGTGATGAGGGCGGTCCGCACGTCGTGGCCGGCCTCGAGCGCCGAGGCCGAATCCGAGCGGTAGTAGCGGAAGACGTCCTTCTGGTAGCGGATCTCCTCCTCCTTGCAGAGGCGGACGAGCTTCTTCGTCAAGTGATAGTCGAATGGGCCGGTCTGGTCGGCCATGGCGATGGTGACGCCGAACTCCGAGGAGTTCTGCCCGGGCGCCGACGTTCCGTTGTCGATCGCCACCATCGAGGCGATGTCGGGGGTGAGGATCGAGGCCGCGCCGACGCCGACCTCTTCCGCGATCGTGAACAGCCAGTGGATGTCGACGGGCGTCGCCGTCCCGTGACGTTCCAGCGCCTCGACGGCGGCGAGCATCACCGCGACGCCGGCCTTGTTGTCGAGATGACGCGAAACGATAAAGCCGTTGTCGAGAAACTCCGGCTGCGGATCGATGGCGATGGTGTCGCCGATCTCGATCCCGAGCTTTTCCGTCTCGGCCTTCGAGCGCGACAACGCGTCGACGCGCAGTTCGACATAGGGCCAGCCGGTCGGCTGCGTGTCGATCTCCTCGTTGAACGTGTGGCCGGAGGCCTTGAGCGGCAGGATCGTCCCGCGATAGGCGCCGGCTTCGGAAAAGATCGTCGCCCGCGCGCCGGCCGCGAAGCGCGCCGACCAGGTGCCGATCGGCACGAGCTCCAGACGCCCGTTCGGCTTCAACGCCTTCACCTGAGCGCCGAGCGTGTCGACATGGCTGACGATCGCCCGCGCCGAGGCGCGGCGTGAGCCCTGCCGAAGCGCCTGGATGGCGCCGCGACGCGTCAGTTCGACTGTGAGGCCGAGGCGTTCGAGCTCCTTGGACACGTGCCGGACGATCGTGTCGGTATAGCCGGTCGGGCTCGGGATCCTCAGCAGCGCCTGCAGCTGCTCGGTGAGGTATGCGATGTCGATGTCAAGCTTTGGCAAGGGACGCGCCTCTCCGCCTCGTTCGACGGGCCGCCCTGACCGAGGCCGGCACTGATAAGGGGAACAGGAGATCCACAAAGCGCTCGGCCGTCGGCTGCGGCTCGTGATTGGCAAGACCCGGGCGTTCGTTCGCCTCGATGAAGACGTAGGTCGGCTCGAGCGGGCTCGCGACCATGAAATCGATGCCGCAAACGGGAATGTCGATGGCACGCGCTGCAGCGACCGCAGCTTCGACCAGCCGGGGGTGAACCTCGCCGGTCACGTCGTGAATCGTGCCGCCGGCGTGGAGATTGGCGGTCTTGCGCACCGTCAGCCGCTCGCCCTCGCCGAGGACATCATCCAGCGAGAACCCCGCCTGTCCGATACAGCGCTTCGTCTCCCCGTCCAGCGGGATGCGGCTCTCGCCTCCCGTCGCCGCGGCCCGGCGACGGGATTGGTGCTCGATGAGGTCGCGGATGGACTTGATCCCGTCGCCGATGACGGTCGGCGGCTTGCGGAGCGCGGCCGCGACGAGCCGGAAGTCGATGACGACGAGGCGCAGATCCTCGCCCTCGAAGCAGGCTTCGATCAGCACCCGTTCGGACTGCTCGCGCGCGACCGCGATCGCCGCATGGGCCTCCTCGATCGTCTCGATCCCTACGGCGACGCCCCGGCCCTGCTCGCCGCGCGCGGGCTTCACCACGATCTTCCCGTGTTTCCCGATGAAGGCTTCGAGCGCCGCGTCGTCGCCGGCCTCCATCTGCTCGGGAACGACGACGCCCGCCGCTTCCACCAGGCGCCGCGTCACCGCCTTGTCGTCGCAGATGGAGACCGCGACGCCGGAGGTCAGCTCCGACAGGCTCTCGCGGCAGTGGATCGAGCGGCCGCCTTGAGTCAGGCGGAAGAAGCCGCCGGCCGCATCCGTCACCTCGGCGTGGATGCCGCGCCGCAGCGCCTCGTCGACGATGATGCGGGCATAGGGGTTGAGGTCGTCGAAGGCATCCGCCCTGCCGATGAAGAGCTTCTCGTTGATCTCGTTTTTGCGCTTCACCGCAAAGAAGGAAACACGCTTGAAGCCGAGCTTTTCGTAGAGGCCGATGGCGCTCTCGTTGTCGTGCATGACCGATAGGTCCATGTGAGCGCAGCCGCGTTCCTGGAAATGCTCGGCGAGCCGGTGGACGAGCGCTGCTCCGACGCCGGGATGCGTCGCCTGCGGATCCACAGCGAGGCACCAGAGCGAGGAGCCGTTTTCGGGATCGGCGAAGGCTTTGGCGTTGTGGACGCCCATCACGGTACCGACGATCGCGCCCGTCGCCTCGTCCTCCGCCACGTAGTAGGTGAGCGCCCGGCTGTCTCGGTTCGACCAGCAGAAGCTGGGGTTCACCTCCACCATGCCGCGGCCCTGGTAAAGCCGGTTCACCTCGCCGGCGTCCTCTTCCGTCGCGAGCCGGCGGACGAAGAAGCCTCGCCTTTGCCCCGGCGGCGGCGCATAGGCGGACAGGTCGAGCCGATACGTGTGCGACGGGTCGAGGAAGAGCTCCTGCGGCGCATGGCTGAGAAGGACGTGCGGTTCCGAGACGTAGAAGGCGATGTCGCGCCGGGCGAAACCCTCGTCGCGCAGGAGCGAGACCAGCGTCTCGGCGCTCTCGAAGGTCTGGCCGAAGACGAGCCGTCCCCAGCCGCAGTCGATGAAGGCATCCTCGTGGCCGCGTCCGGTAGCGCTCTCGCCCATCGTCGTAACTGTCGCGGTCATTTCAGACCCCCTGCGCCTGCAGCCAGGTTTCGAGCAGCGCCACTTGCCACAGCTCCGAGCCGCGCAGCGGTGTGATGTGCCCCTTCGGATCCGAGAAGAGCGTTTCGAGGTAGTTCTCCTGAAACAGCCCGCGTTCACGCGCGGCCTGCGAGGTCAGCGTGTCGCGGACCATGTCGAGATAGGGACCGGAGATGTACTTGAGCTGCGGCACCGGAAAATAGCCCTTGGGCCGGTCGATCACTTCATGTGGAACGACGAGTCTTGCGACCTCCTTCAAGACGCCCTTGCCGCCCTGTTTGAGCTGCTCGGAAGAGGGGATGCGCGCGGCGAGTTCGGCCAGTTCGTGGTCGAGGAACGGCACCCGCGCCTCGAGCCCCCAGGCCATCGTCATGTTGTCGACGCGCTTCACCGGATCGTCGACGAGCATGATCTGCGCATCGAGCCGCAGCGCCTTGTTCACCGGGTCGTCCGCTCCGGCCTTGGCGAAATGCGCCGCCACGAAGCCGCTGCTGACGTCGCGGTCCGCCATCCAGTCCGGCGAGAGCTGGCGCGACAGCGTCGCGTGATCGCGGTCGAAGAAGGCCTTGGAATAGGCGCCGAGCGGGTCGGCTGCGCCCGCCATCGCCGGATACCAGTGATATCCGGCGAAGACCTCGTCGGCGCCCTGGCCGGACTGCACGACCTTGATGTGCTTGGAGACCTCGCGCGAGAGCAGGTAGAACCCGATATTGTCGTAGGAGACCATCGGCTCGGACATCGCGCGGATCGCGCCCGGCAAATGTTCCATCAGTTCGGAGCCCGGCACGAAGATCTTGTGGTGATGTGTGGCGTATTTCGCGGCTATCAGATCGGAGTAGACGAACTCGTCGCCTTTCTCGCCGTTGGCTTCCTCGAAGCCGATCGAGAAGGTCGAAAGGCCGGTCTGCCCCATTTCCGCAAGCAGCCCGACCAGCAGCGAAGAGTCGACGCCGCCCGAGAGGAGCACGCCGACCGGCACATCGGCCACCATGCGCCGACCCACCGCCGTCTTCAGCGAAGCCAGCACTGCATCGCGCCAGTCGTCGGCCGTCATCTGCACTTCGCCAGCGCGGAGGCCGAAGGGCGGCGCCCAGAACACCTCGTCGACGAAGGACCCGTCGGCCTCGATCGTCCTCACCGTCGCGGGCGGCAGCTTTCGAACGCCCTCGAGGATCGTCATCGGCGCCGGGACGACCGCGTGAAAGGTCATGTAGTGGTGCAGCGCCTCGCGGTCGATCGCAGTGTCGACGTCGCCGGTCGCAAGGATCGCCGGCAACGAGGAGGCGAAATAGAGCCGCTTCTCGTTCTGCGCGATGTAAAGGGGCTTGATGCCGAACCGGTCGCGCGCAAGCGTCACCCGGCCCGTCTCGCGCTCGTGGATCGCGAAGGCGAACATGCCCATGAAACGCTTGACGCAGTCCTTCCCCCAGGCGTGGAAAGCCTTGACGATGACCTCCGTGTCGCCGATGGAAAAGAATCGGTAGCCCATGCCCTGAAGCTCGGCCCGCAGCTCCGGATAGTTATAGATGCAGCCGTTGAAGGCGATGGCGAGCCCAAGCTCGGGGTCGACCATCGGTTGCTCGGCCTTGTCCGACAGATCGATGATCTTCAGCCGCCGATGCCCAAGCCCTACTCGCCCGCGCATCACTTGGCCCCCGCCGTCCGGCCCGCGGGGGCTGAGGCAATCCCCCATCCGCTGGACCCGCTCCGGCGACGCAGACTGGCCGTCGAACCGGATTTCGCCGCAGAGTCCGCACATGGGTCATTCCTCAGAGGGTCGTTTTCAGGCTTTGCTAACGCGGCCATATAGGCGGATGCGTCGGCCGAGAAACCGCGGGGCGTCAAGTATCTCCCGCGGCGCAGCATGTCTGACGCCACACGAACTTTAGATCGCAAGGTCGGTCCAACGCAAAGTCGAGGTCGGCGAAATCCATCTCGTGCTTGTCGATATTCACCAGCTGCTTCGGTTCGTCCTAGACAATCCTCATGAACTGTAGCGACAGGATAAGAATAAGAAGCACAATCCTGTAGCTACAAGAAGCGCGCCACATGAGGACCCGCAAACGATCGATCGCGTCCGAATACGGCTTCACCCTCGGACGAAGTCGGAATTGGGAACAGGGGCGGTCAATGCTCGGCAAACCTCACCGACTCCGCCTCGAGGTCATCGACCAGGAGCCCGACGTACCGCTGCCGCCGAATGAGGCGCCGATGCCTTACGGCCGCAGCATCACCTTCCCCCGGTTCATGCCCTTCAGCGCCTCGGCAAGCTTCGCGGGCGCCTCGTCCAGCGACAGCGTCGCGGCCACCTCGGTCTTCCACGCGCCGGAGACGAAGCGCGTCTGCACCGTCTCGAAAGCCGCGCGGCGCTTCTCCGGCGACGCCTGACCCAGCCACTGCGTCAGCCAGAACCCTTCGATCGTCTTGGCCATGAAGATGAACTCGCCGAGATTCTTCACCACCGGCGGCTCGGTGGCGAGGACGCCGTAGGGCACCCAGGCGGAGCCGGCGGGCATGGCCGTGAAGATGTCGGCGGAAAGCTGGTCGCCGACCGCGTCGAGGAGGACGCGGGGCTTTGCCTCCTTCAGCGCCGCGTCGAGCGCGGCGGCATAGTCGGCGGCTTCGCTGTTCAGGACGTGGCTCGCGCCGAGCGCCAGAAGCGGGGCCCGATGGTCCTCGCGCCGGACGACGGGAATCGCCTTCATCCCCTCGTCGCGGGCGAGCGAGGCCATCAGCTTGCAGAGCTGGCTTGCGCCCGCCGTCATCAGGAAAGCGTTCGAGCCGCGGTCCTTGACCAGATGTACCATGGCGAAGGCCGTGAGCGGGTTGACGATGAGCGCCGCGCCGTCCTCGTCGCGCAGCCCATCGGCGAGCGGAACGACGGCTGCCCGGTCGGTCAGCGCGTATTCGGCGTATGCGCCCGAGCCGTTCGGCGTCACGGACAAGGCAACGCGTTTGCCGATCAGCGCCCGACCCTCCTCGTCGCCGGCCGCGACGACTTCGCCCATCGCCTCGAACCCGGCCGGCACGCCCTTGCGGCGCGGCTGGCCGTACTCGCCTTTGATGTAGTGGAGGTCGGACGGGTTGATGTTGGCGAGCCCGATCTTGACGAGAACGTTGCGTCCGGAGGCCTCCGGCACGGGAATGGTTTCGAGGGCGAGCCAATCGTCCAGCCGCTCGATCGCAGGCCCCGTCGAGGTTCCGGCATAGCCGTCCTGGGTTAGGACGAGCGCTTTCATCGTGGTGGGGATGTTCGCTGATAGGGCCATCTGTCTATTCCTTTGCAAAGCGTCAGGGGACGAGGACGATCTTGCCCATCGTCTCCCGCGCATGGATGCGTTTCAAAACGTCGGCGGCGGCGGCCAGCGGCGCCCGCTCCTCGATATGTGGCTTCACCGTGCCATCGAGCGCCCAGCCGACCAGTTCGCGCATGTTCGCGGCGAAGACGCCCGGCTCCTTCTCGATGAAGGCGCCCCAGAAGACGCCGACGACCGAGAACCCTTTGACGAGCGCAAGGTTCACCGGAAACTGCGGGATCGTGCCCGAGGCAAAGCCAACGACGAGAAGCCGCCCGCCCCAGGTCATACTCCGCGCCATCTGGTCGAACGCCTCGCCGCCCACCGGATCGAAGGCGACGTCGATGCCTTTTCCGCCCGTCAGCCGCTTGATGTCGCCGCGAAGATCGCCGTATCCAATCGCCTCGTCCGCTCCGCTCGACAGCGCGAGCGCGCGCTTCTCCTCGGACGAGGCGACGGCGATGACGCGCGCGCCCATCGCCTTGCCGATCTCGATCGCGGCGAGCCCCGTCGCGCCCGCCGCGCCGAGGATAAGAAGCGTCTCGCCCGGCTGGATCATCGCCCGCTGCTTCAGCGCGTGATGCGCTGTGCCGTAAGCGCAGACGAGAGCGCAGGCCTCCGCCGCGCCAAGGCCCGCTGGTAGAACCATCGCTGCGGCTTCCGGTGCAATGACGAGTTCGGCATAGCCCCCGATCTTGAGCGAGGCCACCACCCGGTCCCCGATCTTGAGCCTCGCGACGTCCGGCCCGACCGCGACGATCTCGCCGGCCGCTTCCATGCCGGGCACGAAGGGCGTCTCGGGCCTTGCCTGGTAAAGCCCCTGCACGAGGAGCCCGTCGGGATAGTTGACGCCGATGGCCGCGGTGCGGATCAAGACCTCGGAGCCGGTGGGGGAGGGATCCGGCAGGTCCGCGTAGCGCAAGCTGTCGATCGGGCCGTAGGCCTCGCAGACGATGGCTTTCATGAGATGATCCTGCGGTTTGCACGATGGGGCTTCGAACGTTTGCAGCAACACCGGCGCAAACGGCTGAACACTCGCCTCACACCTTCTCCTGCGTATGCTTCTTCAGCTCCCACCGCGCCACCGCGCGCCGATGAACCGCGTCCGGGCCGTCCACCAGCCGGAGAGTGCGCAGATGGGTCCAGAGCCGCGCCAGCGGCTGGTCCTGGCTGATGCCTTCGGCGCCGTGCATCTGGATCGCCTCGTCCGCGACCTTCAGCGCGACCTTCGGGGCCGCCACCTTGATCTGGCTGATCCAGGGGGCTGCGGCGCGCATATCACCCTGGTCCATCATCCACGCGGCCTTGAGGCAAAGGAGGCGCGCCATCTCGATCTCCATGCGGCAATCGGCGATGAGATCGAAATTGCCGCCGAGCGTCGCCAGCCTCTCGCCGAAGGCCGAGCGCGCGAGCGAGCGCTTGCACATGAGGTCGAGCGCCGCTTCCGCCTGCCCGATGGCGCGCATGCAATGGTGGATGCGCCCCGGTCCGAGTCGCCCCTGCGCGATCTCGAAACCTCTACCCTCGCCGAGGATCATGTTCGCCTTCGGCACCCGCACGCCGGAGAAACGGATGTGCATATGCCCATGCGGCGCGTCGTCGTCGCCGAAGACCGTCATCGCCCGGAGCACCTCGACGCCCGGCGTGTCCGCGGGCACGAGGATCATCGAATGGCGCTTGTGCTTGGGCACCTCCTCGCCGCCGGTCTTCACCATCACGATGTAGATCCTGCAGCGCGGATCGCCCGCGCCGGACGACCACCATTTCTCGCCGTCGAGCACGTAGTCCTGGCCGTCGGCGACGCAGGCCATGGCAATGTTGGTCGCGTCCGAGGAAGCCACCTGCGGCTCGGTCATGAGATAGGCCGAGCGGATCTCTCCGTCGAGCAGCTGCGGCAGCCAGGGGTCCTGCTGCGCCGGCGTGCAGAAGCGCTCGAAGACCTCCATGTTCCCGGTGTCCGGCGCCGAGCAGTTGAAGGTCTCGGCGCCGAGATGCGCCTTGCCCATCTCCTCCGCCAGATAGGCGTATTCGACCGTGGTGAGGCCGAAGCCGCGCGAGGATTCGGTGAGCCAGAAGTTCCAGAGATCGCGGGACTTGGCGAGCGCCTTCAGCCCGTCGAGGATATCGGTCTGCTTTTCCGTATAGACCCAGCGCCCTTCCTTCGGCACCTCGTCGAGAAACGCCTCGCTCGCCGGCGCGATCTCGTCTCGCACCATGTCGCGCACGGCCGCGTGGATCGGCCTAAGCCGCTCGGTCACCCCGAGATTCATGTCGGTCATCTAAAATTCCTCCTCGAGAATGGTCGCGTCCGCTCCCGCTCCCCGGAGCGCGAAAACGGAAAGGTCGCGAGCGATCGTCGCGCGGGCCTCCGGCGTCTCGTCCTCGCGCGGGCGGTACCAGAAGACAGGCGAATTGATCGCGGCGAGCAGCGCCTTGATGGCGGTCGACGGATCGATGGTGGCGGACACGTCGCCTTCCGAGACCGCCGCGCCGAGCGTGTCGCGAAAGAGCCGCTCGTAACGGTCGCGCTCGGCGATGAGGGCGGAGAGCGTCTCGCGGTCTTCCGGGTTGCTCGGGCCGGCGAGATGGATGGAGACGCCCTCCATGATGACGAGCTGATATTCGAGCTTTTCCATCATCGTCGTCACATGCGCGACGCACATGCGCCTCAACCGCGTGATCGCCCGCTCACGAAGCTGCGCGTGGGGGAGGATCGCCTCGAAGTCGATCTCCATGCCGCGCCGGCAGACGTCGAAGAAGAGATCGTTCTTGGACCGGTAGTGGTGGTAGACGAGGCCCTTGGTGGCGCCGAGGCGCTTGGCCACATCGTCGATCGATGTCGCCGCGAAGCCGTTCTCCATGAACGCGCGGGCGGCGGCGGCGAGGAGATTGCCGCGCGAGACTTCGCCGCTCTCGCTGACGGTTTCGAGACGTCCGCCAGGGAAGGCTGCGCGGCGGGCGGAACGGCGCGGTTCGGCTGCCTTTGCAGCGTGGGAAGCATCGCGGCCTTTGTCCATGCGCTCGATCCCGTTTCTCGCATCATCACTGGACATACTGTTCGGTATGATGTCAACTGTCGCAAATTGTGTTCGCAAGGCGTGATGCCATCGACGCCTGTTCGGATGCCTGTTCGAGAGCGGAGCCTATGAAAATCGTCATCCCGGACTTGATCCGGGATCCATTCCAAATCATCGACCAAGACCAAGACCAAGCGGGGTGGGCCTAGGGCTTCGTTCTGCCGGCGATTTTGGAGCGATGGCGCCTCGGCATGGATCCCGGATCAAGTCCGAGATGACGAAACGGTGGAGGGTGCGGTTCGGCATCAGGCAAAGACTCTGCCAACCAAGCGCGTCGCCAAGAGCGCGGCCGTGACGAAAGACGACGATAGGAACGCAATGACGACC
>JACMIV010000014.1 GCA_014380965.1 Rhizobiaceae bacterium
CCTGATGCGTCTGATCCGGCATGGATTTTCGTCGTGAACCCACCGCGCGAACGGCCGAGCGCCTGGCCGTCCTACCCCCTTTTGTGCCGGCGGCCGAGACATGGGCGCGCACGACGGGGGCGTCGACTGTTTGATCCCGGACTTTGATGGTGCGATCTTTTCCAGTGGGTGGAGGGAGGCACTATAGGCCAGATTCTTCATGGGAGCGCCACGACGACAGAGGCGGTCCGTCGAGCGATACAGCACAGTCAAGAGAGCCTGACGACGATGTGCCGTATTTCCTGAACAGACCAGCGGATCAGATCCGGTGCCTCGTCCGGGCTCTTTTTTGGGGGCGTGGCGTTGGCGCGGGTGCGGATGGCCGCCAGCATGGCAAAGGCGAGCATGACGACGTGGCGGTGCCAGCCGTGCCAGGAACGGGTCTCGTCGTGGTCGAGTCCCAGTTCGTTCCTGGCGGTCTCGAACCTGTCCTCGATGGCCCAGCGATGTCGCTCTAGGCTGACAAGGGTTTCGATGCCTGTGCCGGCGGGGCACCAGGTCGTGAAGAAGGCGAGATCGCCATCGGCGACGCGGCGGATCATCAGACCCCTGGTCGATGTGCCGCACAGACCCTCGGCATATGCGTCGGCATCGAGGTCGGCGAGTTCGAGACAGGCCCAATCATGAAGCCTGGCCCCTTTCGTGCCGTTGCCCGCCGACAGGCGATGCCATGCGCCAGGGTCGAGGTCGCTCGCGATCTGCGCGGTCTCGCGCAACCCGCATGTCCAGATTGCGGGACGCTACTCAACTGCAACGAGATGTCCTTCGCCGATATCGACGAGAGCAACGTGCCGCGGTGGATCGCCGACGGCCCGCACCGGACTTGGGATTTCGCTGTCCATTCGCGTGAAGTCGAGACGCCTCAGCGTCGGGTCCGGCTGCGGCACGGCGGCGATGAGCCGGCGCGTATAGGCATGGCGCGGGTCCGCGAAGATCTGGTCGCGCGTTCCGATCTCGACGATCTGCCCGAGATACATGACCGCGACCCGGTCCGAGATGTTTTCGACGACGGCCATGTCGTGCGAGATGAAGAGGTAGGATATCCCGAACTCGGCCTGAAGCTCGGCGAGAAGCTCCAGCACTCTTGCCTGGACCGATACATCGAGCGCCGAGACGCTTTCGTCGGCGACGATCAGCTTCGGACGGAGCGCCAGGGCGCGGGCGATGCAGATGCGCTGGCGCTGGCCGCCGGAAAATTCGTGCGGATAGCGCGCCGCCTGGTCTGGCGACAGGCCGACGCGGGCAAAGAGGCCGGCCACCCTGTCGCGCCGCTCGGCCCTGTCCCCGATGCCATGGATGACGAGCGGCTCGGCGACGAGGTCGCCGGCCGTCATCCGCGGATCGAGCGAGGCGTAAGGGTCCTGGAAGATCATCTGCACGTCGCGGCGCATCGCCTTGCGGCCCTTGGCGTCGAGCCCGCCCATGTTGCGCCCGCCGACGACGATGTCGCCTGTATAGGGCAGGAGACCCGCCAGCGCCTTTGCCGTCGTCGACTTGCCGCAGCCGGATTCGCCGACCAGCGAGACCGTCTCGTTCGGCCCGATCGCGAGAGAGACGCCCGCCACCGCATGGACCTGCCGCTGCACCCGGCCGAACAGACCGCCCTTGAGGTCGAAGGTCACGGTCAGATCGTTCAGCATCGCCACCGGCGGCAACGGCACGGCGGCGATTTTGGACGGGACCGCTCTCGTCCGCCGCCCGGCGCCCGTCCCGATCCGGGGCACGGCGGCGAGCAACGCCTTGGTGTAGTCGTGCCGCGGCCGCGCGAAGATCTCCTCGACCGGCCCGTCCTCGACCATCCGCCCCTCGCGCATGACGACGACCCGCGTCGCCATCTCCGCGACGACGCCCATGTCGTGGGTGATGAGGATGATCGCGGTCCCGAACCGGGCCTGCAGTTCCTTGAGCAGCCCAAGCACCTGCGCCTGCACGGTGACGTCGAGCGCCGTCGTCGGCTCGTCGGCGATGAGGACGTCGGGTTCGAGCGCCAGCGCCATCGCGATCATCACGCGCTGTCGCATGCCGCCGGAAAGTTCGTGCGGATGCTGGCCCATCCGCCGCGCCGCATCCGGAATGCGCACCGCCTCGAGTGCGGCGACGGCCTTGCGACGCGCCTCACCGGCTGAGACGGAGCGATGGGCGCGGATCGCCTCGGTGAGTTGCCGGCCGATGGTGAGGACGGGGTTCAGCGAGGTCATCGGCTCCTGAAAGATCATCGCCACCCTGTCGCCGCGCAAGCGCCTGAGATCGCGTTCGCCAAGCCGCGCGAGATCGGTCTCGCCGAGGCGGATGGCTCCGGATGCGATGCCGGCGGCCGGCTTCGGCAGGAGACCCATGATGGCGAGCGCCGTCATCGACTTGCCCGAGCCCGATTCCCCGGCGATGCACAGCGTCTCGCCGCGCGAGAGCGCGAAGGTGAGATCGCAGACCACCGCACGCGGTCCCTCCTCGCCGTTGACGGTGACGGTGAGGTTTTCGAGCGTAAGGACAGGGGTGGTCGGCGAAGGCGACTT
The DNA here is from genome assembly GCA_014380965.1 of Rhizobiaceae bacterium. Taxonomy (GTDB): domain Bacteria; phylum Pseudomonadota; class Alphaproteobacteria; order Rhizobiales; family Rhizobiaceae; genus Plantimonas. The sequence continues at coordinate 2,553 of JACMIV010000014.1, forward strand.
CGACGACGCCGCAGCGCCAGCGCCCCCCTCTGGCTTGCCAGCCATCTCCGAGGGGAATCGCTTAGGCGACTCCCCTGTCTCAAGGGGGGAGATCAAGCGTGTCATCGTTTGCGGCAGGCCGATCTCCCCCCTTGAGGGGGAGATGTCCGGTACGACGGAGGGGGGTGAACGTCGCGAACGCCCGACCTCAGGCTCGCCCTTCATCACTCGAACACGACCCTCGGGAAATAGAACGAGACCACCCAGTTCGGCATGTCGACGATCTCGCTGATGCGAAGATCCCCGCAGGTCGAGACCAGCATATAGGCCTCGACCGGATCGATCTGGTAGCGGGCGTCCAGAAGCTCGACCATGTCGGCGACGGCGCGTTTCGCGCCTTCCATCAGGTCCGACCCCACTCCCGTCGTCACCTCGTAGCCCTTGGCGTCGAGATGGCGCGTCACCGGGCCGGCGGTGGTGAAGCGCGGCATCTTGAGATTGGCATTCTTCACGAGATCGAGCGTCAGCACGGCGTTCATCGGGCTTTCGATCGCCGTGCCGCAGACTTCGCCGTCACCCTGCGCGGCGTGCGTGTCGCCGACGGAGAAAAGCCCGCCCGCGACCTCGACGGGGAGGTAAAGCACCGTCCCCGCCGAGAGGTCGCGGATATCGAGATTGCCGCCGACGCGGCGCGGCGGCACGATCGAGTGCAGCCCGTTCTCCGCCGGCGCATTTCCGATCGTCCCGGCGAAGGGTTTCAGCGGCACCCGGGCGTTCTTGCCGAACAGCGCCGGCTCCATCGTCGAGGGATCGTAGGTCCAGAGCGTGAGCGCCGGGTCCTTGAAGTCGTCGGCGAGGAGCCCGAAGCCCGGAATGTTCGCCGTCCAGCCGAAGCCGGAGGGCTCGAATCCCTCGATCGTCACCTTCAGTGCGTCACCGGGCTCGGCCCCATCGACGTAGATCGGGCCGGACACCGGGTTGATCCTGCCGAAATCGAGGGTCGCGACGTCGGCGACCGTCGAGGACGGCGTCAGTTGCCCTGCCGAGGCGTCCTGGCATTCGAAATGGATCGTCGAGCCGGGGGCGACGCGCGCCGCCGGCTCGAAGGAATTGTCCCAGCCGAAATGGTGCTGCCGGCCGTGGATCGTGTGGTCGCAGGTCCTGCACATCACTCGACCGTCACGTAGCGATAGTTCATCGGCGTGTTGATCGGATCGACATAGAGCGCGTCGTCCCCGCCCATCCGCGCGCTCTTCATCGTGTAGCGCTTCTCGTTGAACACGGGTACCCACGGCGCGTCGGCCATGATCGCCGTGTAGATCTCGCCCCAGAGCTTGGCGCGCTCCTCGGCCTTCGCCGGGTCGACCATCGCGTCGGCTTCGGTCGCCTTCGCGTCGAGGTCCTTGTTGCAGTACCAGGACCAGTTCCAACCGCCTTCGACGGCGCCCGCGCAGCCGAGGATCGGTCCGTAGAAGTTCGAGGGATCGGGGAAGTCGGCGATCCAGCCCATGCCGCCGGACCAGATCATCGGCGCGCCTTCCTTGGAGCCGCCAGCCGCAATCACGTTCGCTTGCGCCAGCGCCTGGATCGAGGCCTTGACGCCGATGGCGGCGAGATCCTGTTGAATCGCCTGCGCGATGCGCGGCTGCGGATCGGTGTTCGAGGCGAAGAGCTCGGTCTCGAACCCATCGGTAAAGCCCGCCTCGGCCAGCAGCGCCTTGGCAGCCGCCGGATCGTAGGCATAGCCCTTGAAGTCCTTGACGTAGCCCGGCATCGTCGGCGGTAGCGGCTGGTTGGCGGGCGTTGCGCGGCCGTTGATGATCTGGACGATGCGGTCCTTGTTGATCGCCATGTTGATCGCCTGGCGGACCTTGACGTTGTCGAAGGGCGCCATCGTCGTGTTCATGGTGATGTAGCCGGTCTGCAGCTGCACGCCCGAGACAACTTCCTTGGCCTCCTCCGGATTGTCCATCACCTCGCGGAACTTCGCCGGCGGAATGCCGTCGCCGGGAACGTCCACCTCGCCGTTCTGCACGCGCAGGAGCGAAACAACCGGCTCCTGGCCGATTTCGAAGGTGATCTTATCGAGCTTCGGCGTCGCCTCGCGCCAGTAGTCGGCGTTCTTCTCGAAGACGAGGCGCTGGCCGAGCGTCCATTCGGCAAGCTTGAAGGCGCCCGTGCCCATCGGATGCCGACCGAAGTCGGCTCCAAATTCTTCCACAGCCTCCCTTGCGACGACATAGGAGAAGTTCAGCGCCATCACCTGCAGGAACGTGGCGTCCGGCCGCGAGAGCGTGATCTCGACGGTCTTCGGATCGACCACCTTGACGCCGGAGAGCTCGCTCGCCTCGCCCGACAGCACCTTGTCGTAGCCCGCGATCGACCCGAGGAAGCCTGCACCGGGAGACTGGGTCTTCGGGTTCGTCACGCGATCGAGCGAGTACTTCACGTCCTCTGCCGTCATCGCCCGGCCGTTGTGGAACGTGACGCCGTCGCGCAGCTTGAAGGTGAAGACCTTGCCGTCGTCCGAGATCGTGTAGCTCTCGGCAAGGCCCGGCCGCAGCGTCGCGGTGCCCGGCTCGTAGTCCATCAGCCCGTCGAACAGGCTCTTGATCATGGCGAAGTTCTGCCAGTCGTAGCCGATGGCCGGATCAAGCGTGGCGACGTCGTCCTTGTAGGTGACGACGATCTCGCCGCCGCTCGCATCCTGCGCGAGCGCGGGAACGGCGGTGAAGGCGATCATCAGCGCGGAGGCCGCGACGCCGATCTTGAGGAGGGTCTTCATGGCGGAGGTATCCTTCGGGTTGGAGGCAGGAACGGGTCTCAGAGACGGAGCGGCGCGTCATCTCAGCTTGATGCGCGGATCGATGAGCGGACTGACAAGATCGGCGAGGAGATTGCCGAGGACGATGGCGACGGCGGAGACGAGCGTGACGCCCATGATGATCGGCAGGTCCACCCGCTGGATGGCCTGCCATGCGAGCTGGCCGATGCCGGGCCAGCCGAAGACGCCCTCGACGACGACGATGCCGCTCATGAACAGGCCGATGTCGATGCCGATCATCGCGATGACGGGCAGGATCGCGTTCGGCAGGGCATGGCGGAAGAGGATTGTCGCGCCAGACAGGCCCTTGGCGCGGGCGGTGCGGATGTAGTCCTGGCGCAGGACTTCGATCATCGAGGATCGCATCATCCGCGAGTACCATCCGGCCCCGAGAATGCCGAGCGTCAGCGCCGGCAGCACCAGATGCCGCCACGTCCCGTAGCCCCCGATCGGGAACCAGCCGAGCTGGTAGGCGAAGACGTAGAGGAGCAGCAGCCCGACGACGAACTGCGGTGCGGAAACGCCCACGAAGGATGTCACCATCAGCGCCTGATCGGTGGCGGTGCCACGCCGGACGGCGGCGAAGAGGCCCATGGAAAGCCCGATGCAAAGTTCCGCCGCGATCGCCGCCGCCATCAGGAGAAGGCTTGCCGGCAGCCGCGCGCCGATAAGGTCCGCGACCTCGGAGCGCTGGAGATAGGAGCGCCCGAGATCGCCTTGCACGAGAGCCGAGAGATACCGCCAGTATTGCACGAGAAAGTGCTGGTCCAGCCCGAGCTGGGCGCGGATCGATGCGATCTGTGCGGGCGAGGCCGTGCGGCCGGCGATCTGGCGGACGGGATCGGCCGGAAGAAGATAGAGCAGCGCGAAGGTGACGAGGCTGACGCCGAGAAGGATCAGCACGGCCTGGAACAGCCGCCTTGCGAGATAGACCGCCATCAGACGTGCCCTCGGCCGTCTTGGCCGCGCATCGTCGGGTCGAGCACGTCGCGCAGGGCGTCGCCGACCAGGTTGAAGGCGAGCGCGACGGCAAGGATGATCGCCCCCGGAAAGAACACCAGCCAGGGAGCGCTCTGGAAATAGGTCTGGTTCTCGAAGATGATGTTGCCCCAGGAGGCGTCCGGCGGCTGCACGCCGACGCCGAGATAGGACAGCGTCGCCTCGAGCAGCACCGTGGTCGAGATGCCGAGCGTGCCGTAGACGATGATCGTCGAGGCGAGGTGCGGCAGGATGTGGCGAAAGAGGATGCGCGCCGGCCCGGCCCCAATGCTGCGCTCGGCCGCGATATAGTCGCGCTCCGCAAGTGCCCGCGTCTCGGTGTAGACGACACGCGCGACCTGAACCCAGTTCACCAGCGCGATGACGAGCGCGACGATCCAAAGGCTGGGGCGCAGGACCGCGGCGAGGCAGATGGCGAGCAGCAGTGCCGGAAACGCCATCATCAGATCGGTGAAGCGCATCAGGAGCCCGCCGACCATCCCTTGGACATAGCCCGCGACGACGCCGACCATCGTCCCGATCACCAGCGCCGCGCCGTTGGCGACGATGCCGATCACGAGCGAATTGCGGGCGCCGTAGAGGAGGCGTGTCAGGAGATCGCGCCCAAGGAGATCCGTACCCAGCCAGTAGACCGCTGTTGGTCCGAGCGGCGAGCCCTCGATCGTCAGCCCGTCGAAGAACTGCTCGTTGGGATCGAACGGTGCGATCCACGGCGCCAGGAGCGCCGCGAGCACGACGAGGGCGATGATCGCGAGGCCG
>JACMIV010000170.1 GCA_014380965.1 Rhizobiaceae bacterium
TCCACCGATGCAGGCGATCAGCGAATCCGGCAGGCGGCCCTCGGCCTGTTGCATCTGCGCGCGCGTCTCGTTTCCGATGATACATTGGAAATCACGCACCATCATCGGATAGGGATGCGGGCCTGCGACCGTGCCGATGCAATAAAACGTATCGGAGACATTTGTCACCCAATCGCGCAGCGCCTCGTTCATCGCGTCTTTCAGCGTGCGCGATCCCGACTTCACCGGCACGACTTCGGCGCCCAGCAGCTTCATGCGAAACACGTTCGGCTTCTGCCGCTCGATGTCTGTCTCGCCCATGTAAACGACGCATGGCAATCCGAAGCGCGCCGCGACGGTGGCGGAGGCGACGCCGTGCTGGCCGGCGCCCGTCTCGGCGATGATGCGCGTCTTGCCCATCTTTCGCGCGAGGAGGATCTGGCCGAGGCAGTTGTTGATCTTGTGCGAACCGGTGTGGTTCAGCTCGTCGCGCTTGAAATAGATCTTCGCGCCGCCGGACAGGCCTCGTGCTTCGGCCTCCTGGCGCAGGTGCTCGGTCATCCGCTCGGCGTAGTAGAGCGGCGAGGGTCGGCCGGTGTAGTGCTTGTTGAGATGGGCGAGCTCGGCCTGGAACTCCGGATCGACCCGCGCCGTCTTCCAGGCGTCTTCCAGTTCGAGGATCAGCGGCATCAACGTTTCGGCGACGAAACGACCGCCGAACAGGCCGAATCGCCCGTCCTCGTCTGGGCCGGCGCGGAAGGAATTCGGGGCTGGGGTCTGGTTCACGATGCACTCCGTTCCGGCCACGAAACGACCGCGTTCTGTCCTGATACGCTAGGCCTAACGTCCTCCAGCGCGTCGAAGAAGCCGTGGATGAGGCCGATATCCTTGACGCCGGGGGAGGTCTCGACACCGGAGGACACATCGATCCCGGCGGGCCGTATGTCTCCTACGGCCTCCAAGACGTTCAGGGCGTCGAGTCCTCCCGAGAGCATGTATGTCACGTCAGCGTCAAGCGCGGCCAGAAGCCGCCAGTCGAAGGAAACCCCGTTGCCGCCGGGAAGCTCGGAGCCCTTCGGCCTCTTGGCGTCGAGCAACAGCCTATCGGCGACGCCGCGATAGGATGCGACCCTCGCAAGGTCTTCGGCGGTGCCGATCGAGAGCGCCTTCATGACGGGCAGACCCGTCAGCGCACGCACCTTTGCCACACGCTCCGGCGTCTCGCGGCCGTGAAGCTGGAGCATGTCCGGTCGCACGGCGCGCGCGATCGCCTCGACCGTCGCATCGTCGGGATCGACGAGCACCACGACGAGATCCGCCCCCGAAACGGCGGGGCGCAGCGCCGCCATCTCCGCGATCGTAAGATGGCGCGGGCTCTTTTCGAAATGGATGAAGCCCACGTGGGTCGCCCCGCGACCGGTCGCAGCAGTGATGGCGTCGGTGGTCCTGAGGCCGCAGATCTTGATGTCGAGGGTCACGTGAGGGCACCTGTCTTCGGGTCCATGCGGGCCATATCGCTCCGAACGACCGGGCGTGTAAAGCGGCGCGTCGGGTGGGAGGGCAGTCCGCTCGCGCCGTCCGGCATGGGCGTCGTCGCCACCGGCTGGACGGGCGGGAACACATCGCCGGCCTTCGTGATCATCCTGTCATGTCCCTGGTGCAGTTTCCGTCGGTCGCACGTCGCCCGTCCTTACCCGGAGCCCATCATGTCCCGCCACGCCACGCTTCTTACGACGCTGCTCGCCGCAGTCTGCCTCGCCCCGGCCCCGGTATCGGCCCAGGAACAGGGTGTCGCGGCGGAACGACCGCTCGCCCATGTCGGGGCCCGGCCGTTCTACCTCTTCGACAAGCTCGCCGAGGGCGACCTGAAGACGCGGCTTGCGGCCTGCGAAGGCAAGCCCTTCTACGCCTCGGACTTCTCGATCGGCCACCGCGGCGCGCCGCTGCAGTTCCCCGAGCACACGAAGGAATCCTACCTCGCGGCGATCCGCCAGGGCGCGGGCGTCATCGAATGCGACGTCGCCTTCACCAAGGACCGCGAGCTCGTCTGCCGTCACGCGCAGTGCGACCTCCATACGACGACGGACATCCTCGCCCGGCCGGAACTCGCGGCGAAGTGCACCCAGCCCTTCACCGCCGCCGCGAGCGGCGGAGAGGCGTCCGCCAAGTGCTGCACCAGCGACCTGACGCTCGCCGAGTTCCAGCAGCTCAAGGGCAAGATGGACGGCGCCGACAAGACCGGAGCGACCGTCGAGGCCTACATGAACGGCACCGCCAAGTGGCGCACCGACCTTCATGCGGTCGGCGGCGGCACGCTGATGACACACCGCGAATACATCGCGCTCGTGAAGGAGCACGGCCGCAAGTTCACGCCCGAGCTGAAGACGCCGGAAGTCGCCATGCCTTTCGAGGGCAACTACACGCAGGAAGCCTATGCAAGCCAGATGATCGCCGATTACGAGGCGGCTGGCGTTCCCGCGAGCGACGTCTATCCACAGTCCTTCCTTCTTGCCGACGTCCGCCACTGGATCGCCAAGCATCCGGACTTCGGACGTCAGGCCGTCTATCTCGACGACCGCGACGAAAGCCTCGAAGGCTTCGACATCACCAAGCCCGAGACCTGGAAGCCCTCGATGGAGGAACTCTCGGCGAACGGCGTGAAGATCCTCGCCCCGCCGCTCTTCATGCTCGTCACCGGAGGCCCCGACGGAACGATCGTCGAGAGCGAATACGCAAGGCAGGCGAAGGCCGCGGGCCTCGGCCTCATCACCTGGTCGCTGGAGCGCTCCGGGCCGCTGACGACCGGCGGCGGCTACTACTACTCGACCATCAAGGACGTCGTGAACTCGGACGGCGACATCCTGCGCCTGCTCGACGTTCTGGCCAAGGACGTGGGCGTCCTCGGCGTCTTCTCCGACTGGCCGGAGACGACGACCTACTACGCCAACTGCGCCGGCCTCAAGTAGGACAGTCTGCCGGACATCAGAGAGGCGCGCGAGAGTCGGATCCTCGCGCGCCTTTCGCAATGACTTAAGAGATCAGGACGTGATCTTGAGCTTCAGGATTCGGTTCGCGATGGCGTCGAAGATGGCGGGAAGCTCGTCGGCATCCTTCACGTCGTAATAATGCGTGGCGCTGCTGGCGCAGCGTGACAGGAGGTCCGAGCTCGTCGTCGTCGCGACCTCGAGCCGGATCGTGTAGACCTCGCTTCCGGCGGTCTTTGCGACGCTGCAGGCCTGCTGCGTGTCCTCGTTCATCTCCGTGAGGACTTGCGCCTGCGTCACGGCCATCGCCTCGGCCGGACTCTTGTTCTTGCTGCAGTTACCGTCCGCATTGGAAGACGCATCGTCGTCATCGTCATCGTCATCGTCATCGTCGCCGTTCTTGCATGTCTTGGCCTTGGCCTTCTTGTAGGCTTTGTCCCAGCGACCGTCCGCGATGTAGCCATAGCTCGAATAGGACGAACCCTTGTCGTTCTTGAGAAGGGTGATCGAATTGTCGCCGTCGGTGAGAAGGACGACGATCTTCTTGACGTCCTCGCCGACTGGCTCCCCTTCAGTAAAAGGCTCGCCCGGTGAAAGCACGCGGTTCGCCCACGCCATGCCCTCCATGATGTTGGTCGAGCCGGCAGCCTCTAGCCTTTTGATCTCGGACTTGACGGTCTGCGGATTGTTCGTGAGGGCGACGATGGGGCGCGAGTTGCATCCCCAGTTCGGACCCTGGGGCTGGGTGTCGTTGGAAAAGAAGAGGTAGCCGGCGAGAGCGTTGACGAGCCCGTAGCGCGGTAGGCCGTTCTCGAGCGTCACGCCAAGACCTTTCAGCGTTTCGTCCTCGACATAGCTGTTGGGGTAGAGCCTTCGTCCGTAGGACTTGGTCTCCGGCTCGTCGGGCGACAGCATCGGCACGAAGAGCGAGCGCGGCTTTCCCGGCTGCGGCGGGGTGTCGTCGACGGACAAGGTCTCGGTACCACTCTCGATCCTCGTCTCGACGCAGCCGTACCAAGGCTCGCGGAAGCCGGTCTCCATGATCTTGAGCCGGCTGACGCCGGCCGGAATGACGCTGCCGGGAAGCGCCACCTTGCCGCCGGAATCGATCCAGTTCTCCTTCGCCTTGTCAGGCCCGACATTGACGTAGGTCGAGAAAGGGACCAGCGCGAAGCGCACGCGGTCGCGCAGCGCCTGCGTCGCGGTGAGCTGCTCCACCATCGCGGCGGCAGCTTCCTTCATCTCGGCGAGCTTCTGGCCGGCCATCGAGCCCGTCGTGTCGAGGACGAGCACGATCTCGTATTTGGTCTGGGGATACTCGACGGTGCCCGACACTTCGGCGGTGAATTCCTTGAAGCCGAGAACCGCCGTCAGCGTCGTCGGCACTACCGTCTCGGCCGTCACCTTGGCGCCGCCGGGCGTGAAGGTCACCTTCATCGCCTGGAAGCCGTCGCCGTAATTGGCGCGGATCATGCGTTCCGCGATGACGTTGGCCTTGGCGGGATCGAAGCCGGAGGTCTTGACGACGGACAGCGCCGCACCGTCCACCGCGGCCTGAAGATGCTTCTTGGCCGAGAGGAGACGCGAGCCGTCGATACCGGCACCTGCCGCGAAGAGAAGCGGGACCGCACCAAGTCCGGCGAGGATCGCGAAGTTCCCGCCCCGGTCGTGACGGAAGCGTCGAATGATCGACATCATGAAACCCTCTGGGCGCTACTGCTGACGGAAGAGGAACACAAAGGCGTTAGAGCTTTGTGAGCGCAATCGCCTTCTGTTTAACGAACGACCCTCGTTTTCTAAGACGTAAAAGCAACCGCTTCGCACGGCTTGACCAAAGGGCTCCGGCGCCGATCTCTTTGGCCGACATGCCAACGGGCCACGAACAACGACGAGGAAGCGCGCCGATGGACTGGACCCAGCCGATCGACGGCTATTGCGAGCGCGTCGGGCCCGACTTCTGGGCCGAACCCCTCAATGCGGTGTCAAATCTCGCCTTTCTTCTCGCCGCAGGGCTTGCTTACGTGGTGTGGAAACAAGCGGCGGAGGGAGGGCGGCGCGAGCGGCGGGCCGTCGACGCCGCGGGCTTTGCGCTCATCATCGTCGTCGTCGTGATCGGGATCGGCTCGTTTCTCTTCCACACGTTCGCGAACCGATGGTCGAGTCTTGCGGACGTTTTGCCGATCGCCGTGTTCATCTACGGCTACTTCGCGCTCGCGCTGCACCGGCTGCTCGGTCTCGGGCGCATCCTGGCAAGTCTCGGGACGCTCGCCTTCCTTGGCCTCTCCTTCGTCGCCGACGACGTCTTCGGGCCGGTCGTCGGGCCGTCCTCGGGTTACGTTCCCGCGCTTCTCGCTCTTGTCGTCATCGGCCTGCTGCTGGTTCTCGGGCGCGGCCCGCAAGGCCCGCTCGTCCTCGGCGCCGGCCTCGTCTTCACCGTGTCGCTGTCGATGCGGATCGCCGACGGGCCCGTCTGCGAGGCCTTTCCGCTCGGGACCCATTTCCTCTGGCACATCCTCAACGCGACGACCCTCGGTCTCCTCCTCGTCGCCGCCGTTCGAGAAGGCCCGAGGCGCGGACTGAAGCGCATCACGCCCTGATCGCACTTCCGAAGCGCACGAAAAAAGGCCGGATGCTTCCCCCGAAGCATCCGGCCCTGACGGTCCCCCGCCGTTCGATCATATGCGCCGGCGCTAAAGGCTTCGGCGAGTCGGCAGACGCGGCGAAGATCAGCTCGCGTTGGCCCTGCGGGTCGTCTTCGGCTTCGGGATCTGGTCGACGAGGCGCTCGTTTCCCTGGAGGACGACGACGCGGGCGTCCATCGGCACGCGCTCGTAGAGATCGAGGATGTCCTGGTTCATCAGGCGGATGCAGCCCGAAGAGGCGGCGGTTCCGATGGACTGCCACTCCGGCGTCCCGTGCAGGCGGTAGAGCGTGTCCTTGTTGCCCTGATAGAGGTAGAGCGCCCGCGCGCCGAGCGGATTCATGAGGCCCGGCTCCATGCCGAGGCCGTCGCGATATTCTTCGAGGTCGGGCCGGCGATCGATCATCTCCATCGGCGGAAACCACTTCGGCCAATGCTGCTTGTCGCCGATCCGGGCCTCGCCGGCCCAGGAGAAGCCTGCTTTGCCGACGCCGATGCCATAGCGCATGGCCGTGCCGCCGCGCTCGATCACGTAGAGGAAGCGCTTGGCCGTATCGACGACGACAGTGCCGTTCTCGTAACCGCCGGCATCGTAGACGACGCGCTGGCGAAGGTACTGAGGATCGATCCGGTCGGCGGGGACGGACGGAAGCTGAAACCCGTCATCTACCGTGGCGGCATAGGCCGAGAGGGGAGCGGCGCCGAAGCTGCGGTCCTCGCCGAGCGAAGGAGCGGCATAGGCGGTGATACGCGAGACCGCGGCAGCCGCCGCCGAGGGCGCCTGCGCGATCCGGTTGCCGCCCGAGGTCGAGCAGCCGGCGAGGACGGCAAGCGACAGGAGTGCGGCGCCGACGGGAAAGGTTCTGGACGCGAAAGTCATGGGTGCCGGATCCGCTAAGACGGGAGGTTCTAAGGGCTTCATCGAAGGCGTACGGTCATCGGCGCCCAGGTCGCGGCTTGCGACCAAGCGAGACCGAGCGATGACCGCGCCACCCGTTGACGACACCCTTCTGGATAAGCCTTGCCGAAGGGCCTGACAACGCCGTCACTAGACCCCATCATGGTTAAGAAAGTCTTTGTTGCCCACCAGTCACAGTTGACGTGCCGGATATGGGCGACATCTCCTTTCCGAGGCGATGATGTCGTCTGACGAAACGAGGACTTCTCATGAATATCGGGGAAGCATCGCGGCGCTCGGGGCTGCCGCCGAAGACCATACGCTACTATGAGGAAGTCGGTCTCGTGACGCCCGCACGGGCCCAGAACGGCTACCGCGACTATCGCGACCGCGACGTCCACATGCTGCGTTTCCTCCAGCGCTCGCGCTCGCTCGGCTTCTCCATCGAGGAAGCGCGGCGCCTCCTAGCGCTCTACGCCGACGACAAGCGCCATTCCGAGGACGCTCGCTCCATGGCAGGCCGCCGCATGGCGGAGATCGACCGAAAGATCGAGGAGCTGAAGTCGCTGAAGCGCGCGCTCGCGATCCTCGCCGAGCAATGCCCGGGCGACGACGGACCGGACTGCCCGATCCTCGACGAGATCGCCGGCGACGGCCCCGTTGCCGTCCGTACGGTGGAACGGAACGGAGCTCGGGCGTAGGACGCGGTGCCCCGATGACCCGGCGGATGATGCCAGGGAACATCCTGTCGCAACCCCGACCCTCCGGCGAATTCACGCAATCCCGTCAGGCTTTGCGTTTCCGTTCCGTTCTTTTCGCTTGAAACGCCGCGCGCGGGCTTGCTACCCTCGCCTCATGCCCATCGTCTCTCCCTTCGCCCCCAAGCCTCATGTCGACGGACGCCAGTCCGATCGCGCGATGATGGTGCGGCGCGGCGTGCAACGGCTGATGCGCGAGTTGCGTGTCGCGACCGTTCCCGAAGTCACGCTCGCCTCCGGCAGGCGAGCCGATCTCGTGGGTCTCACGGAGAAGGGCGAGGTCTGGATCGTCGAAATCAAGACGTCGATCGAGGACTTCCGGGTCGACCGCAAATGGCCCGACTACCGGCTGCATTGCGACCGCCTCTTCTTCGCGACGCATCAAGGCGTGCCTGTCTCGCTCTTTCCAGAGGGCTGCGGCCTTTTCCTGTCCGACGGCTATGGGGCCGTGCTGCTGCGCGACGCGCCAGAGCACCGGCTGGCTCCTGCAACACGCAAGGCGCTGACGCTCGGCATCGCGCGCCTTTCCGCCGACCGGCTGCTTCAGGCCGAGTGGCTGGCGAACCCGTTTCCTGTCGGCGGATAGCCGTTCACGTCCCGGTGACGGGGCGTCTTGCACGCCGGAAGAGCCCTTCATATATACCCTTCAACGTCGACGGACCCGGCTGCCTTCAGCAGCCCCGGCCGTCGATTTTCCGAAGCAGACCAGGGGCTGCCCCGTCGGAACGCCTCTTCGAGGGTCCGGGCGGCTCGCTCAAAAAGGAGAACGACATGGCGAAGGTGATCGGTATCGACCTTGGCACTACCAATTCCTGCGTCGCGGTCATGGACGGCAAAACAGCGAAGGTGATCGAGAACGCCGAGGGCGCGCGCACGACGCCGTCGATCGTGGCGTTCACCGACGGCGACGAGCGCCTCGTCGGCCAGCCCGCCAAGCGTCAGGCCGTCACCAACCCCGAAGACACGCTCTTTGCCATCAAGCGTCTTATCGGCAGGCCCTTCGACGACCCGACGACCCAGAAGGACAAGGGCATGGTGCCCTACAAGATCGTGCGCGCCGACAATGGCGATGCCTGGGTCTCGGCCGGTGGCGACAAGTATTCGCCCTCGCAGATTTCCGCGATGATCCTGCAGAAGATGAAGGAGACGGCGGAAGCCTATCTCGGCGAGAAGGTCGAGAAGGCCGTCATCACCGTGCCCGCCTACTTCAACGACGCCCAGCGCCAGGCGACGAAGGACGCTGGCAGGATCGCCGGTCTCGACGTGCTGCGCATCATCAACGAGCCGACCGCCGCGGCACTCGCCTACGGCCTCGACAAGAGCGACGGCAAGACGATCGCGGTCTATGATCTCGGCGGCGGCACGTTCGACGTCTCGGTCCTCGAGATCGGCGACGGCGTGTTCGAAGTGCGCTCCACCAATGGCGATACGTTCCTGGGCGGCGAAGATTTCGACAACCGCA
>JACMIV010000171.1 GCA_014380965.1 Rhizobiaceae bacterium
CCGGCGAGGCGCTGGTCGTCACCGGCGAGAACGGCGCGGGCAAGTCGACGCTTCTGCGCACGATCGCCGGCCTGCTGCCGCCCGGCGGCGGGACGATCGCGATCGAGGGCGCGACCGCGGCGGATGGCGAGAAGACGCGGAGCGTCGCCGAAGTCGCCCATTATCTCGGCCATCGCAATGCGATGAAGCCGAACGTGTCGGTCGGCGAAAATCTCGCCTTCTGGCGAGCGTTTCTCGGCTTTCCCGGCCTCACGCCGGACGAGGCTCTGGAGGCCGTCGGTCTGCCGACGGTCGCGACGATGCCGCAGGCCTATCTCTCCGCCGGCCAGCAGCGCCGGTCCGCGATCGCCCGGCTGCTCGTGTCGAAACGGCCGGTCTGGCTTCTCGACGAGCCGACGTCGGCACTCGATGCCGGATCGCAGGGCCTGTTTGCGCGGCTGCTGGAGGCGCATCTCGAAGGCGGCGGCATCGCGATCGCCGCGACGCATCAGCCGCTCGGGCTCGCCGCACGGGACCTCCGGCTCGAGCCGAGAGGCTCTGCCGCGCCGTCCGATCCGTCGGCGGAAGCCCTTGCCGCCGCCGAAGGCTGGCTGTGATCGCCGTCTTCCGCCGCGACCTCCGGCTCGCTCTCGCTGGCGGCGGCGGAGCGATGACGGGCGTCATCTTCTTCCTCGCCGTCATCGCCACGGTCCCCTTCGGCATCGGCCCCGACCTTGCGATGCTGTCGCGCATCGGCCCGGCGATCCTCTGGATCGGGGCGCTGCTTTCGGCCCTCCTCACCCTCGACCGCCTGTTCCAAGCCGACCGCGAGGACGGCACGCTCGACCTGCTCCTCATGGGATCGACACCTCTTCCCCTCGTGGTACTCGCCAAGTGCCTCGCGCACTGGGCGGCGAGCGGACTGCCGCTGGTGCTCGCCTCGCCCGTGCTCGGACTCTTCCTCGCGCAGGAGCCTCTGGCGAGCGGCGCGGTGATGCTGACGCTTCTCGTCGGCACCCCCGCCATCACCTTCATCGGGGCGGTCGGCGCGGCCGTCGCCGTTGCGCTTCCGCGCGGCGGGCTGCTCGTCTCCGTCCTCGTCCTGCCGCTGGCGATCCCGGTCCTCATCTTCGGCGTCTCCGCAAGCTACGGAGCCGTCAACGATCCGGACCCCTTTCTGTCGCCGCTGATGATCCTCGGTGCGTTGACGCTCTTCTTCGCCGTGCTCGGGCCGCTCATGGCTGCAGCGGCTCTGCGATCGTCCGGGGACTGACAGCGAAACGTTCGTGCCTGTGCCGAGCCCGAGAACGACAGCCTTTGGAGCACGCGACCGGGTCATTTCCAGACCGCGACGGCACTCGCACTTGCGAAAACCCGCCGGACGCGTCATCTGAGAGGCATCCGGACAGATTTTCGCGGGCGGCGACGGCAGGATGGCCGCAAGGACCGCTTTAGAAGGCAGCCTCATGGCCGTTTCCATCGATTTCGCACATGCCCACGATGCCGGGGCTGCGCGCGAGCCGCTCGTGCCGGTCGCCATCGTTCCGATGACGATGGTGCGTCCGCAGGTCGTGACGGAGCCGGAACGCCCGCACCTCGTCGGCATGAGCCGCGAGGACCTCGGCGCAGCGCTCGTCGCCGTCGGCGTTCCCGCAAAGCAGGTGCGGATGCGCGTCGCCCAGCTCTGGCACTGGCTTTACGTGCGCGGCGTCTCCGATTTCGGGCAGATGGCGAACGTCTCGCGCGACCTTCGTACGAAACTGTCGGACGCCTATACGATCGCCCGCCCGGAGGTGGTCGACGAGCAGATTTCGGTCGACGGAACCCGCAAGTGGCTGTTCCGCTTTCCCGCGCGCGGCGCCGGGCGGCCGGTCGAAATCGAGACCGTCTACATTCCCGAGGAAGGCCGCGGCACGCTCTGCGTCTCCTCCCAGGTCGGATGCACGCTCACCTGCACCTTCTGCCACACCGGCACGCAGCGCCTCGTGCGCAATCTGACGCCCGACGAGATCGTCGGTCAGGTCATGATCGCGCGCGACCGGCTCGGCGATTTTCCCGATGCCGACACGCCCGAAGGCGGCATTCTCCCATCCGAAGGCCGCCTCGTCTCGAACGTCGTGATGATGGGCATGGGCGAGCCGCTCTACAATTTCGACCACGTGAAACAGGCGCTGGCCGTCGTCTCGGACGGCGAAGGCCTCGCCCTCTCCAAGCGGCGGATCACGCTCTCGACCTCCGGCGTGGTGCCGATGATCGCGCGCACCGGCGAGGAGATGGGCGTCGGCCTCGCCATCTCGCTCCATGCCGTCACGGACGACCTCCGCGACGTTCTCGTGCCGATCAACAGGAAATATCCGCTCGCTCAACTGCTCGACGCCTGCCGCACCTATCCCGGCGTGTCGAATGCCCGGCGCATCACCTTCGAATACGTGATGCTGAAGGGCGTCAACGACAGCCTCGGCGAGGCGAAGGACCTCGTCCGGCTGCTCCGCGGCATTCCTGCCAAGATCAATCTCATCCCTTTCAATCCCTGGCCGGGTTCGGCCTACGAGTGCTCCGACTGGGACCAGATCGAGCGCTTCGCCGACGTGGTGAACCAGGCGGGCTATGCCTCGCCCATCCGCACTCCCCGCGGCAGAGACATCTTCGCGGCCTGCGGGCAGCTGAAATCGGAGAGCGAGCGCATGAAGAAGACCGACCGGATGGCGGCTGGCGCGTGAGCTTTACGAGCGCTCGCCTAGCCGAACGATCCTCATGATCGCCGTCCTGCGCTTCCTCTTCGTCATCCCGATCGCCTTCGTACTGGCGTGTGTGACGGCCGGCTTCGCCATGCTCTGGCCCTTCATGAACACGGAGGGCGTCGCCGGCGGCGATCCGCTGTTCTTCGTGGAGGCGGGTCTTGGCCTGCTTGCGCAGACGGCGCAGGTGGGCGCGACGGCGCTTTACCCTTGGGCGGCCTTCATGCTCGTGACCGAGAGCCTCGGCTGGCGCTCGATCCTCCTTCATATGGCGGCGGGCGTCGCGGGCGGATACGGCGCTTTGCGCAGCGTCTACGGCGATGCGATGCCGCATGGGAGCGTGCAGACGGCGGTGATCGTCGCCGGCCTTGCCTTCGCGCTCGTCTACTGGATCGTCGCCGGCCGGAGCGCCGGGCGCTGGCGCCGCCGCGAACGCCTTCCCCAAGCTGCACCGCAGACCGGCACCGAAACGGTGGAAACCGTACCAAGGGCCTGACGGCCGCCCTCCCCGCCATGCTAGGTCATGGCGCTCCCTGCAATCGAGGACACGACATGGCGAGACCGCCGGAAAGAACGAGGCGTCCGATGGACGCCCGCAGCGCGGCCGAGGCCGCCTTCAAGCAGGCCACCAAGAAGCCCGAGCGCATCGACGAGCGCACGATCGGCATGCCGGCTCTGCCGGGCGCCAGGGAACTCGTGTCGCTGCGGATCGACACCGACGTGCTGGAGCATTTCCAGGCCGAGGGACCGGGCTGGCAGGATCGCGTCAACACGGCGCTCCGGGCTGCCGCGGGGCTCTGATCGCGGCGGTCTCGCCTCAGCGCGATGGGGTCAGCAGAATCGAGACGGCGAAGGCGGAGAAGACCGAGGCGAAGAGCCAGTCGATGCCGCGCATGATCTTCGGCCGCGCCTTGAGGGCAGCCGCGAAACGGTCGGCGGCAAGGATCATCGCCACCGAGCTCGGGACGGCGATGACGAGGAAGTAGAGGCCGAAGAAGAAGAGCTTGCCGGCCGCCGCGGGATCGCTCGCGGAGACGAAAGTCGGCAGGAACGTCACGAAGAAGAGAATGATCTTCGGGTTGAGAAGATTGATCCCGACCCCGGTCAGCCAGTTCGAGGCGAGCGACTGGCGACGGCCGAGCGCCGCGTCGAGATCGAAGGACGAACCCTTTGGCGCGCTGGACCCGAAGACCCGTTATGCGATGCAGGATCTGCTCGTCGCGCTTGCGCGCGAGGTGCAGGCG
>JACMIV010000172.1 GCA_014380965.1 Rhizobiaceae bacterium
GCAGATATTCTTGTCGCGCACCCATCCGCAGTTCATGGCGAAGCTCTTCACCATGGAAGTGCCGGAGATCTACGACGGCATCATCGAGATCAAGTCGGTTGCACGCGACCCGGGCTCGCGTGCGAAGATCGCGGTGGTCTCGCGGGACTCTTCGGTCGATCCGGTCGGTGCCTGCGTCGGCATGCGAGGGAGCCGAGTGCAGGCCGTCGTCGGCGAGCTTCAGGGCGAGAAGATCGACATCATACCATGGTCGCCGGACGCAGCCTCCTTCCTCGTCAACGCCTTGCAGCCGGCGGAAGTTTCGAAGGTCGTGCTCGACGAGGATGCCGAGCGCATTGAAGTCGTGGTTCCGGATGACCAATTGTCCCTTGCGATCGGCCGCCGCGGACAGAACGTGCGCCTCGCCTCGCAACTTACCGGTTGGGACATAGACATCCTGACGGAAGCGGAAGAATCCGAGCGCCGTCAGAAGGAATTCGTAGAGCGGTCCGCGCTTTTCATGGAAGCCCTGAACGTCGACGAGATGGTCGCTCAGGTGCTTGCCTCGGAAGGCTTCGCATCGGTCGAGGAGGTCGCCTTCGTCGATCGCGACGAGGTGGCTGCCATCGATGGTTTCGATGCCGATACGGCGGAAGAGATCCAGACTCGGGCGCAGGAGTTTCTCGAGCGCCGCGAGACGGAATTCGACGACAAGCGCAAGGCTCTCGGCGTCATGGACGAGTTGCGCGAGATCGACGGTTTGACCACACCGATGCTGGTGGCGCTGGGCGAGGATGGCGTTAAGACGATCGAGGACTTCGCAGGCTGCGCGGCTGACGACCTCGTCGGCTGGACCGAGCGCAAGGACGGCGAGACCAAGCGGTTCCCCGGCGCTTTGACGCCGTTCGAGACGACCCGCGTCGATGCCGAACGGATGATCATGCAGGCCCGTGTGAAGGCTGGATGGATCACGCAGGAAGAGCTCGACGGCCCTGCCGCCGAGGAGGAACTGGAAGGGGCCGGAGAGGTCTGAGACGGCGGAACGTTCGTGATCGGCGAGCCGACGAGCCGGGGATCCGCCGACCGGGATCTGGCCGGCAAAGACACGGCGAATGCGACGAATGACGACTGCGCCGCAAGCCCGATGCCGGTCGGAAATGATCCGGAGGGGGACGACGACTGGCTGGAGGGTGCGGTGAATTCGCGGATGTGCATCGTCTCTCGTAGGACGATGGAGGCGGACGCGTTGATCCGCTTCGTCGCGGCGCCCGACGGCAGCGTAGTCCCTGATTTGCGGAGGCGTCTGCCGGGCCGCGGAGCGCATGTCGAGGCGCGGCGGGAAACGGTGGAGACGGCGGTGAAGCGCAAGCTTTTTCGCCGGGCTTTGAAAACTGAGGTAACCGGCACGGACACGCTGGCTGCCGACGTCGACGACGTATTGCGGCGGGCAGCGCTCGGCTTTCTCGGATTGGCGAGGAAGTCGGGTCAGCTCGTCACCGGGGCGACCAAGGTGGATCTCGCGATCCGCTCTGGCCGCGCCGTTGCCGTCCTTCATGCCAGCGATGCGGCGGCGGACGGCATACGCAAACTGGAAGGAGCCCGGAAGGCCGCGGTGGCGACGGGCGCCGCCGAAGACATGCCGGTATTTCGTCCGTTTACCGCGGATGAAATGGGTTTGGCCTTCGGCGGCGGGAATGTGATACATGCTGCCGTCCTTGCCGGTGACGCGGGTGCGGCACTCCTAAAGCGCCTGTTGGCGCTATCGAATTACCGGGGCGATGGCCCCACCGGGGTCGAAGGCGCAGCCGATGGGCAAAGGCGACCGGAGAGCCCGGAGACGAACGAGGAGCACCCGGCAAGGGCGGCTCCCGGCACGGAAGTTGGGTGCGGGGTCGATCCCGCGCAGGAAGCGGAAGCGTAAATGAGCGACACGAAATCCGGCGACGACAAGACGCTGAGCGTGAACACGAAGAAGACACTGACGCTGAAGCGCGGCGGTGTCGAGCAATCGACTGTGCGCCAGAGCTTTTCTCATGGCCGGACGAACAATGTCGTGGTCGAGACGAAGAAGCGTCGAATCGTCGGCCCTTCGGACGGCAAGGATACCGGTGCGCCTGCACTGTCGCCGGACCGTGCCGCGGCCCTTGCCGCTTCGCTCCAGGCGGCAGCCGCGGCTCCGAAGCCGGCCCCCGTGGCCCA
>JACMIV010000173.1 GCA_014380965.1 Rhizobiaceae bacterium
AACGCCGCGCGTGATCGTCCTGATGGTCAATGCGGGAGCACCGGTCGACGAGCAGATCGCGCTTTTGAAGCCGTATCTGCAGGAGGGCGACATCGTCGTCGACGCCGGAAATGCGGATTTCAACGAAACCGTGCGCCGCTCGAAGGAGGCCGAGGGCGAAGCGTATCGCTTCGTCGGAATGGGCGTCTCGGGCGGCGAAGTCGGTGCCAGGCACGGGCCGTCCATCATGGTCGGCGGCGAGGAAAGCGATTGGGCTCGGCTGAAGCCGCTGCTCGAGCCGATCTCGGCGAAGTACGAGGGCATTCCGTGCGTCGCCTGGCTCGGAACAGACGGCGCCGGCCATTTCGTGAAGACGATCCACAACGGCATCGAATATGCCGACATGCAGATGATCGCCGAGATCTACGGCGTGATGCGCGACGGGATGGGCCTCTCCGCCGCGCAAATGTCCAGCATTTTCGCGGACTGGAACACCCGCGGCCTCTCCTCCTATCTGATCGAGATCGCGGCGATCGCGCTGGCCGAGATCGATCCGGAGACCGGCAAGCCGATGGTCGACGTGATCGTCGACGAGGCCGGACAGAAGGGTACGGGTCGCTGGTCCGCGATCGAGGCGCAGAAGCTCGGCGTCGGCGCGACGACGATCGAGGCGGCCGTATCGGCCCGCGGCGTCTCCTCGCGGCGCGAGGAGCGACGCAAGACCGCATCCGTCTATGCCGGGCTCGAGACCAAAGCGGGCGGTTTCGCGGACGATCCGGGGACGATCGATGCGCTGGAGAAGGCGCTCGAGACCGCGAAGATCATCGCCTATGCGCAAGGCTACGCAACGCTCGCCGCAGCCTCCGAAGAGTTCGGCTGGCAGCTGCCACTTGGCACGATCGCGCGGATCTGGCGGGCCGGCTGCATCATCCGGTCCCGTTTCCTCGACGACATCACGCAGGCTTATGAGGACGGCTCGCCGCCGAAGAACTTGCTTCACGCCAAGGTCTTCGCAGAGCGCGTCACCGCGGGTCAGGCCGCGCTGCGCCGGGTGGCGGCGGACGCAGCTCTTGCTGGAATTCCGATGCCCGCGCTGTCCGCCGCTCTGGCCTATTTCGACGATTACCGGAGGGCACGCGGCACGACCGACCTCACCCAGGCCCAGCGCGACCTCTTCGGCGCACATACGTTTCAGCGGCTCGATCGCGAGGGCATCTTCCACCACCATTGGCCGCAGGTTTGAGGCGGAAGCGGCCGACTCCATGTTGAGCGCATGACTTGTGTCCGCTCGCGACACCCACGCGGTTTGGCCTGGAAACTCGCACTCGACGGAGACAACGATGACGATCATGCTTTACCGCATCGCACTCGCCGCAGTCCTTGCGCTGTCCGCAGCGTCTTTCGCCGCAGCATAGGAAAACGCTCCGACCGCACATGGCGCAATGGATCAAGGAGCGATGGATCACGGCGCCGCACCGGCCGTGCAGGCAGCCGCTGGGAACGAGAGCACCACAGCACCGCCCATGGAGCATGGTGGCAAGCCGCTCGACGCAGTCCAACAGGCCAACATGGATGCCACGAACGAGATGCACGCCCCGATGATGGCGGCAGCCATAATCAGAGACCCGGACCTTGCCTCCAACTGCGGAATGATCGCCCATCACCGCGGTGCGATAGCCACGGCCAAGGTCAAGATCGCCATGGGCAAGGATGCCGCGTCGCTGGCGCTCGCGGAGGCGATTATCACCGCGCAGGAAAAAGAGATCGCCGACATGACCAGATGGGTGGAGAAATACAAGCCCTGACAGAATCTTGTGGGGTGAACCTAATTCACCGCATGAGCTCTGTCATTTCCCGTAGAGCCGCGTTGCGTCCCTTGCCAGCGCGCGGCGGGACTCGGAGCGGAAATACATCATGTGCCCGCCGGGATAAACGGTCGTCTCGATCGGCCGGGCGCCCTCCAGCGTCGGCAGCTGCGAGACGAGATAGCGCGAGGCGAGATAGGGGGTGACGAGATCGCCGTAGCCGTGCGCGATGAGGACTCCGAGCGAGGGATTGAGCGAGCGGGCCTCCTGGAGATCGTCCATCACACCGGCGTAGCCCTGACGCGAGGGTGAAGTGCCGAAATCCCAGGCCTGGTTGATGTCGCGATTGAGCAGGCGGTAGCTGATATCGCTGCGGAAGCCGAGCTCCTCGCGGACATAGGTGACAAAGGCCTGCGTCAGGATCGGGACGCTCCGGTCGAGCAGCGGATCGGGCGTCTCCGACCATGCCGACTCCGGCGCGATGTCCGCCGTGCCGATCGCGCCATCGTAGAGGCTGAGGACCCGGCCGCGGTCGCGTTCGAACTCCCGGGCGAAGACGGAGGTCGGCACGCGTGCGAAATGCCGGCGCACGAGGTCGATGGGCAGGCCGAGAAGGTCGGAAACCCGCTGGCTCGCAGCGTCCCGTCCAGACTCCACTCCGCTCGCGAGCGCCGTCATGTAGTCCGAGAGCGCGTAGTCTTCGACCTCGGCAAGCCGCGCCGCGAGGGTATCGCCGGACAATCCGTCCGCTTCGAAGCGGACCGCTGCCATCGCCGGTAGTGTCAGAGCCCATTTCAGCGGCAGGAAGTCCTCGCCGCGCAGAAGCGAGAATTCGAGCGCCGGCGAGACGAGCACGATGCCCGAAGGGGTTATGCCGACATCCTCCTGCAGAGTCTTGGCGAGAAGGGCGGCCCGGAAGCCGCCATAGCTCTCGCCGGCGAGATAGACCGGCGCGTCCGTGCGGCCTGTCTTCTGGAGGTAGAGGCGAATGAAGGCGCCGACCGAGGACGCGTCGCCGTCGACGCCGAAGAACCGCTTTTCGTCCTCCCCCGGGGCTGCCCGGCTGTAGCCGGTACCGACGGGATCGACGAAGACGAGGTCGGTGAAGCCGAGCCAGGTGTCGGGATTGTCTTCAAGGCGCGACGGCGCGGGCAGGAAGGCGCCGCTTTCCTCCGTTACGAGCGCCCGCGGCCCGAGGGCGCCGAGATGAAGGTAGGCGGAAGCGGCGCCAGGTCCGCCGTTGAAGACGAAGGTGATCGGGCGATCGGGCGCGGCGTCGGCGCTGTCCTGCGTCCCGTCGGCCTCGCGGTCG
Source organism: Rhizobiaceae bacterium (assembly GCA_014380965.1). Lineage (GTDB taxonomy): Bacteria > Pseudomonadota > Alphaproteobacteria > Rhizobiales > Rhizobiaceae > Plantimonas. The sequence goes on from JACMIV010000173.1 coordinate 3,097, forward strand.
AGTGCATAGGCGACGTAGAACATCTCGGCCGTGACCTTGCCGTCGCCGCCGAGCAGCGAGAGTGTCGCGGCCTCCGCGTTGTAGGCCAGCACGCCGTCCTCGGTGCGGATCGTGTGTTCGCTACGCGAGGGACCCGGAAGAAGCGCAAGGATCCCTTCGCCGGAGGCTGCGCCGGATCTTGTGGCCGCCGGCGCCTCTATGGGGGCGCCAGGAACATCCCCGGATGGCGCGCCGTCGCCGGTGTGCGGGTTGTCCTGCGCGTGGGCGAGAGGAGCCAGAAGCGTAAGGAAGACGACAGACCGAATGGCGAGGGAGCGGAGGAGGGGTCTGAAAGAAGGCATCTGATCACCATCGACGGAGATTTGCCGCGTTGCAGCGGCAGGGTAGGGGCACTGTCGCGGAAGTCGCGGACGAAAAGAGCAGAGCTGCGCTGAGGACGGGTCAACATCTGTCGTCATTTTGGGTCGTGCATTGAGCGAACTCATTCTCTGAGTTGTCTCCCGTCGATTGACGCTGCACTTCTGTAGAGCATATGCGGCGGCAACGGACGCCGACCGGCGCCGACCACCGTCTCGTTCAGCTCGAACCCAACAGACTCGCGACAGCGTGGCCGGAGTATCTGCTCTCGCCAGATGACATGCAGGCCTCTTTACCGTGAATGAATCAAAGCTCCTGACCGGCATCCTGTTGACGGTCTTCGCCGGTATGGTCTTCGCGGGCATGGACGCGCTCGGAAAGCAGCTGACGACGGTTCTGCCGGTCCTTCAGGTGGTCTGGGGTCGATACGTCGTCCAGACGCTGCTGATGACGGTCTATCTCTCGCACACGACCGGCACGCGATTCCTCAAGGCGCGGCGACCGGTCCTGCAACTCGTGCGCGGCGCGATGCTCCTTTCGGCGACGCTCACGATGTACTTCGCGCTGGCGCACATTCCGCTGGCGGATGCGACGTCAGTTCTCTTCGTCTCGCCCATCGTCGTCACCATCCTCTCGGTCCTCTTCCTGAAGGAGCGCATCGGCATCCACCGCATCGCGGCGGTCCTTGCCGGCTTTTTCGGAGTCATGCTGATCGTGCGGCCGGGCTTTGCAAACGCCGAGCCCTACCTGTTGCTGCCGCTCTTCGGCGCCGTGCTCAACGCGCTCTACATGTTGATGACGCGCCAGCTCGCAGGGGCCGACGACACGGCGGCGACGCAGTTCAACACGACGGCGGTCGGCTCGCTCATCCTCTCGGTCGCCGTCATACCGGTCTGGGAGACGCCGTCGCCTCTGACGGCCGTGATGATGCTCCTCATCGGGACGGTGGGAGCGATCGGGCATTTCTGCCTGATCCGCGGCTTCGCCTATGCTCCGGCCTCGCTGCTGTCGCCGTTTCTCTACAGCCAGGTGCTCTTCGCCAGCCTCGTCAGCATCCTCTGGTTTGGCGACCCGATGCACCCGCTGACGCTGCTCGGCACCGCGGTGCTCGTCGGGAGCGGCCTCTACATCTGGTGGCGCGAAAACCGGAAGGCCCGGTCCTGCAAGCCGCTTCCGCTGGCGACGGAGGCGGCGTCGGCGGGGACGCCGGATGGGGCTTGATTCGATGACGGTAGACTGATCTTTTCCGCCGCAGTCGCGGGCTTCGATCCGCCACCCTCATCCAGACTATGAAGGAACGCCCCCATGTTCATAGCCATGAACCGCTTCAAGGTGATGAAGGACTCGGCAGAGGAGTTCGAGGAGCTTTGGGCCAACCGGACCTCGAACCTCAAGGGCCTGCCTGGCTTCGTCGAATTCCACATGCTGAAAGGGCCCGAGCGCGAGGATCATCGGCTTTATTCCTCGCACACCGTTTGGGAAAGCGGCGAGGCGTTCGAGGCCTGGACGAAATCGGAGGCCTTTCGTGCTTCCCATCGCAGCGCCGGCGGCACCAAGCCACTCTACATCGGCCATCCCGAATTCGAAGGCTTCGAGGTGATCCAGACGATCGCCAACGAGGCTGCGTGAGGGGACGTCCCTGCCGTCCGGTAACGAAACTTCCGAACCGGGAATGCCACGTGACAGTGCAGCTGTAGGCACCGGCCGTCTCGCCTGGGTGGATATCGCGACGGCGATCTGCATCCTCCTCGTCGTTGCCGTGGATTCGACGGTCGGCGTCGAGAAGGCGGCCGGCGAGACCGGTTGGATGGGCTCGCTCGTCGCCTTCGCGTAGACCTTGCGCATCCCTGCCTTCTTCGGGCTTTCCGGCCTGTTCCTCGCGCCCCTGGTCGACCGGGACGCCCGTGATGCTCACCCTCGCGGCGCTGCTCGAAGTCGCGCCCATCGCAACCGGGCATCTCGTGATTGACGAATTCGCCGCCCGTTTCGTCTATTTCTATGGCGGTTACGCTCTCTCGGCAGGTCTTCTCGCCTCCGCGCTGCGGCCATGCGAAGCGCCGTTGGCTTCATCGGCCGCACTGTCAGCGTCGTTCCTCTCCAACGGACTCTCGGTTTTTCAGGACATGGCCGAAATGCCCGGAGTGTCGCTCTTCCTCGGCGCAATCGGAACGTTGGCGTCGTCGCTATTGCCGCCCTCCTGGCGACCGTCCCGAGGGTCGATGCAGGTCTTCAACTCCTCCGGGAGAAGTCGATAGCGCTCTATCTCGCCTCCTTCCTGCCGATGGCCGTCATGCGGACGGCGCTTCTCGAACGAGGATCGTGCCGGATGTCGGCACGATATCGCTCACGACGACGGTCTTCGCGGTCCTTGTTCCGCTGGCGCTACTGTGGCTGTCTCAGCGTACCGGAGCCACTTTCCTGTTCGAGGGGGCGCACTTCGCTCGGCTGTAGGCCAAGATCGAATCGAACGCGAGGCGAAGGCGCGAAGCGACGGAGTGACGTCGACCGGAACGACTACTCTGCGGCCGGCTGCATCCGTGAAGGCGCATCGCCTTCGCTGCGTTCCCCTGCCGGCGCCTTTTGCGGAAACTCGGTCACCCGCTCCCAGGACGGTCCGTCGTGGCGGGAGTGAGCGGCCGGTGTCGGCCGAATCTCCGCGACCGCCATCGCCGGAAGCGAAGATGTGGCGGCCTCTTCCTCCGCCGCGTTGGGCTTCAGCAGCCAGCGGAAGACGCGGCCGACGAGGTGGCTGAGATCGTCCATGATCGTGTAGAGCGAAGGGATGAAGACGAGCGACAGGACGGTCGAGACCAGGAGACCGCCGATCACCGCGATCGCCATCGGCGCGCGGAACTCGCCGCCTTCGCCGGTCGCCATCGCGGCGGGCACCATGCCGGCGGCCATGGCGAGCGTCGTCATGATGATCGGCCGTGCACGCTTGCGTCCGGCGTCGATGATCGCGTCGAGCTGGCCGATACCGTGCTTCTCCTGTTCGACCGCGAAATCGACCAGCATGATCGAGTTCTTCGTCACGATGCCCATCAGCATGAGGATGCCGATGACCACCGGCATCGAAACGGCCGTGTTGGTGACGAGGAGAGCGCCCACGACGCCGCCGACCGAGAGGGGCAGCGAGGCGAGGATGGTGATGGGCAGAAAGACCGAGCCGAAGAGGAGGATGAGGACGACGAGAACCATCATGATGCCCGCGCCCATCGCCGACGCAAAGCCTGCGAAGACCTCGCTCTGGATCTCGGCGTCGCCGACCTCCTGGACGCGCACGCCTGGAGGCATGTTCGTGAGCGCCGGGAGTTGCATGATGCGCTCCGAGCCTTGTCCGATCTCGTAGCCCGGGGCCATGGACGTGCCGACCTTCACCAGCCGCTCGCGGTCGTAGCGGTCGATCGTCGAGGGTCCCTGGCCGAAGCCGATGTCGGCGACCGCTTCGAGCGGCACCGACGCGCCCGCGCCCGTGGCGACGCGCAGGCCGCGGATCGTCGACAGGTTCTCCCGGGCGGAGTTCTTCAACTGCACCCGAATGGGCACCTGACGGGTGCCGACGTTGAACTTGGCGAGATTGGCGCCGACATCGCCGATGGTCGCGACGCGGACCGTTTCCGAAATCGCATTGGGCGCGATGGCAAGGTCCGCCGCCTCGTCGAGGCGTGGCCGGATACGGATTTCGGGCCGCGCGAAGGAGGCCATGGCGGACGGGTTGGCGAAGATCGGCTCGCGCCGCATCTGGCTCTCGAGATCGGCCGCGACCTCCGAGACAGGTGCATCCTCGCTGCCGAGAATGCCGATCGCGAGTTCGCGCTCGCCGCGGTCGTTGACGAAGAAGGAGCGGATGTCGGGAATCTCAGCGAGTTTCCTCTCGATGATTGGCTCGAGTTCCTGCTGGCTTTTGTCGCGTTCGAACTTGCGCGTAAGGTTGATCGTCAGCGCCGCGCGCCGCACCTCAAGCGTTCCCGTCGGGCTCGACCCGCCGATCACGAGGACGCTTCGAACCTCCGGGAGCTCGCGGATGCTCGCGGCGACCGTGTCGGTCACGGCCTGCGTCGTGTCGAGCGAGGCGCCCGGCGGCAGCTCCAGAGAGGCGACGATGCGCGAGGCGTCCTCCTTCGGGATGAAGCCCGTCGGCAGGTACTTCATCGCGTCGATCGACAGCGCGAAGAGCCCGATGCCGGCCGCGAGCGTGATCCACCGCCAACGCACGGTCATCCGGAGGAACCCGGTATAGGCGCGCATCAAGGGTCCGTCGCGCTGCTCGGCCGGGTGCGGCATCGCGATATAGGCGAGGAGCAGCGCAAGGCCGATGGCGACGCCGAGGGCGGCAAGCGACAGCTCCGCGGCCTGGTCGAACGAGACCGGCGGAAGCTCCGCCGCGAACGGTGCCGCAAAGGCCGCCGCGCCGTTGGCGGGATCGGCGAAGGGGAGCCCGGCAAGGCCGAACAATGCAAGGCTCGCGACCGCAGCAAGCGGGACGAGGACGAGGAGCCTGCGGACGACAAGCCTTGCGAAGCCCGGGCCCGTATGGGCATGCGGATGGAAGAAGAAGGCCGCCAGCATCGGCGTGATCAGGCGCGCGACGAGGAGCGAGAAGAAGACCGCGACCGCGACGGTGAGGCCGAACTGCTTGAAATACTGGCCGGCGACGCCGCCCATGAAGGAAACCGGCGCAAAGATCGCCATGATCGTCAGCGTGATCGCGACCACGGCAAGGCCGATCTCGTCAGCCGCCTCCATCGACGCTTTGTAGGGCGTCTTGCCCATCGCCATGTGGCGCTCGATGTTCTCGATCTCGACGATGGCATCATCGACGAGAATGCCGGTGACGAGCGTGATGGCGAGGAGGCTGACGAGATTCAGCGAGAAGCCCATCACGTCCATCGCCCAGAAGGTGGGGATGGCTGCGAGCGGCAGCGTGATCGCCGCCACCGCCGTCGCGCGCCAGTCGCGCAGGAAGATGAGGACGACGATGACGGCCAGAATCGCGCCCTCGGCAAGCGTCTCCATGGCCGACTCGAAGTTGCCGTATGTGTAGGTGACGGAGTTGTCGATGTTGGAAAAGACGACGTCTGGATATTTCACGCTTAATTCCGCGATCTTCTCATCGGCAAGGTCGGCGACCGTTGCGTCGCTCGCACCTTTGGCGCGGTAGATCGAGAAGGCGACGACAGGCTCGCCGTCGAGCCTTGCGAAGGAGCGTGGTTCTTCCCAGGCATCGACGACTTCGCCAAGCTCGGAGAGGCGTACCTGCCGCCCGCCGGGGAGATAGATCTTCGTCGCCGCAAGGTCGGAAACGCTGGCGGCTGAAGAGAGCGTGCGGATCGCCTGCTCCTGGCCCCCGAACTCGCCGCGGCCGCCTGAGAGGTCGACGTTGGTCGAACCGAGCTGCCGGTTGACGTCGGCGGCGGTCGCGCCGAGCGCCGCGAGCCGGTCGGGATCGAGGCGGATCTGAATTTCGCGCTCGACGCCGCCCATCCGCTCGACACGGCCGACGCCCTTCAGCCCCTGGAGCGCGCGGACGACGACGTCGTCGACGAACCAGGAGAGCTGCTCCGGCGTCTTTCCGGGCGAAGACGCGGCGAACGTCACGATCGACTGGTTCTCGACCTCGACCCGCTGGATGATCGGTTCGTCGATCGTCCGGGGAAGGTCGGCGCGGATCTTCGAAACCGCGTCCTTCACGTCGTTGAGGGCGCGGTCGGTATCGATCTCCAGCCGGAACTCGACGGCGGTGACGGAAGCCCCGTCGGTGATGGTCGAGGTGATGTGCTTGATGCCCGCAATGCCGGCAACCGAATCCTCGACGCGCTTGGTCACCTGCGTCTCGAGTTCGGACGGGGCCGAACCCTGCTCGGTGATGGAGACCGAGATGACGGGCACGTCGATGTTCGGGAAGCGTGTGATCGGGAGCGACATGAACGAGACGACGCCGAGCGCCACGAGCACGACGAAGAGGAGGATCGGCGGGACAGGATTGCGGATCGCCCAGGCGGAGATGTTCCAATTCATCGGGCAGCCTCCGCCCGGCGAACCGGGACTTCGGTGGGGGGTGTCGAAATGGCCGTGACGGTGTCGCCGTCGCGCACGAACGTTCCTGCAAGCGAGACGACCGCCTCTCCCTCGGCAAGGCCCTCGGCGATCTCGACGACGCTTCCGGTGGAGAGGCCGAGCTTCACGCTGCGGCTTTCGACCTTTCCGTTGGCCACGACCTGCACGACGGCGCTGTCCGCATCGACGACGACGGCCGTCTGCGGCACCACGACGCCGCGGCTGCGGGCAA
>JACMIV010000174.1 GCA_014380965.1 Rhizobiaceae bacterium
GGCTCGCTCGTGATCGCCGGCCTCGTGCGCGATGAGACGCGGCAGGTGATCTCGGGTTTTCCCGGCATGTCTAGAATCCCCGTTTTCGGAACGCTGTTCCGCAGCCGAGACTTCCAGCGCTACGAGACAGAGCTCGTCATCATCGTGACGCCCTACCTCGTGCGTCCGGTCGCCCGCAAGGACCTCGCGCGTCCCGACGACGGCCTCAACTTCTCCTCGGACGGCGCGGGCAACTTCCTCGGCCGCATCAATCGCGTCTATGGCGCGATGGAGACCGATCTTCCCCCAGGCCGGTACAACGGCGTCGTCGGATACATCTACAAATGAGCGCTCCGAGGAGAGAACCCGTGTCCCCGACCGTCACGCGTCCCCTGACGCTCGCCCTCCTCGCCGGCCTTGCCGCTTTGAGCGGCTGCGCAAACCGACACTCGATCGAGGTCGGCACGATCCCGGACGACTACCGCACCCGCCATCCGATCGTGGTGTCGGAGGCCGAGGAAGTCCTCGAAATTCCGATCGTCTCGTCGGAGATCCAATTGCCGAAGGCCTCGCGCGACCGGATCAGCACCTTCGCGTTGCGCTATCTGAGGTCCGGCTCCGTCGCGATCCGCGTCATGCTGCCATCGGGCTCGGCCAACGAAGCGGCCGCGCGCCTTGCCTCTGACGACGTCGTGCGGGCGCTGCGCAAGGAAGGCGTCAAGGCCGACCGCATCCTCCTCCAGCCCTACCACGCGGCTGGGCTCGCGGGCCCCGCCCCGATCCGCCTCTCCTTCGCGACGCTCGCGGCGCAGACCGCGCCGTGCGGGCGCTGGCCGGAAGATCTCGGCAACACGCACGAGAACAAGAACTACTTCAACTTCGGCTGCGCCACCCAGCAGAACCTCGCGGCCCAGATCGCCGATCCGCGCGATCTCCTCGGCCCGCGCGGCATCAGCGAGATCGACGCCGAGCGCCGGACGACGGTGCTCGAAGACTACCGGGCGGGCGATTCCACGATATCGCAGCGCACCAGTTCCGAAATCGGCTTAGACTTCTGATCGGCGGACCAACGATGATGGACAGACATTCGAGCGAGCTCGCCCAAGACCGGTCGGACGCCTTCGGCGAAGCCTCCGAGGCCATGGACGCGGTGCGGCCGATCCCGCGCATCTCGATCCAGGCGTTCTGCGAAAGCGAGGGCGTCGCTCGGCCGATCGAGCGGGCGGCGGAGGACCGCCGGATGTCGAAGGCGCATGTGCGCGTCCACATGGGCGGCATCCGCGCGGCGATCGACCACTACGCCTCGGCGCCGACCCCCAATCTCGTGATCCTCGAAACGCGCATGGCCCCGGCGGACCTTGCCGGCGAGCTCGAAGGCCTTGCGGATGTCTGCGACCCCGGCTCGAAGGTCGTCGTCATCGGCCACCACAACGACATCACGCTCTACCGCGATCTCCTCCGCCGCGGCATCTCGGAATATCTCGTCGCGCCGGTCTCGATGGCCGACCTCATGGCCGTCGTCGCGGGGCTTTTCCTCGACGCGCAGGCGCAGCCGATCGGGCGCACCTTCGCCTTCGTCGGCGCCAAGGGCGGCGTCGGCTCCTCGACCATCGCGCACAACGTCGCCTGGTCGATCTCCAAGCTCTTCACGACCGACGTGGTCCTTGCCGACATGGACCTCCCCTTCGGTACCGCCAACATCAACTTCGACCAGGATCCGGCGCAAGGCATCGCCGAGGCGGTCTATTCGGCGGACCGGATGGACGACGTCTTCCTCGACCGGCTCCTGTCGAAATGCGCCGACCACCTCTCGCTGCTGGCCGCGCCCTCGATCCTCGACCGGACCTACGACTTCGAGGCCGAGGCCTTCAGCGCGCTCATCGAGACCGCCCAGCGCACGACGCCGGTTGTAGCCCTCGACGTGCCGCACGTCTGGAACGACTGGACGCGCAGCGTGCTCTCGCGCGCCGACGAGATCGTCATCATCGCGACGCCGGATCTTGCCAACCTTCGCAACGCCAAGAACCTCATCGACACGCTGAAGAAGAGCCGGCCGAACGACAAGCCGCCGCGCCTCGTCCTCAACCAGCTCGCCATGCCCAAGCGCCCCGAGATCAGTCCGCAGGAATTCGCCGATCCGCTCGGGATCGAGCCGATCGGCCTTATCGCCTTCGATCCCGCCGTCTTCGGCGCGGCGGCGAACAACGGGCGCATGATCGCCGAAACCGATCCGAAACATGCCGCGATCGAGACGTTCCATCAGCTCGCACATGCGCTCACGGGACGCGGCGAGCCGAAGAAGCCGAAGAAATCCGGCCTCGATCTGTTTGGCCGGCTGAGACGCAAGTGACGGCACCCCGGCACCGTACGAGACCGATCCGGACGCCAAGCCGAGTGTGACGAAAGGGCCGTCGAGACCCTGACCTGAAAGAGAGTTGCGATGTTCGGAAAGCGTGGACACGAGGGGCCGGGAGGCGACGCCGTCAAATCGGCGCCGCGCCCGCAACC
>JACMIV010000015.1 GCA_014380965.1 Rhizobiaceae bacterium
AGGCGGCGGGATCCTCGGCCGAAACGGCGGTGCGGGCATGGCCCGGCGAGAGCTCGCCCGTCGCCACCATCGCGCGCACCGCCTCGGGCAGCTTCAGGAGCCGCAGTGTGTTGGCGACATGGCTGCGGCTCTTGCCCAGCACCTCGGCAAGATCGGCCTGCGTATAGGAATGCTCCTCGATAAGGAGCTGATAGGCCTCCGCCTCCTCGATCGCCGACAGATCGGAGCGCTGGACGTTCTCGATGATCGCGATCTCGAGCGACTCGCGATCGGAAATCTCGCGCACGACGACCGGCACTTCGGTAAGACCGGCCGCCTTCGCCGCGCGCCAGCGTCGCTCGCCTGCGACGATCTCGAAATCTGTACCCTTCGGCCGCACGAGGATCGGCTGCACGACCCCGTGCGTCTTCACGGAAGAAGCAAGGTCGGCAAGATCGCTTTCATCGAAATGGCGGCGCGGATTGCGCGGGTTCGGCGCGATGCGCGACAGGCCGAGCCTGCGCTCGCCCGACGGTTCCAGAGCCATCGGCGCAAACCCGTTCGCTCCGCGCGCCGGCGAGGCGACGCCCGCACCGATCAGCGATGCCAGACCACGCCCGAGCCTCTGTCTCGACTTGTCCTCGTTCATGGCCGTCTCCCTGTCGTCCTGCCGAGCGCGGCCGCGCCGAGCACTGTCCCTGTCGTCCGTCCGTCCAAATCCGCCCTGTCCTTCATGCGACCTCCAGCCGCCGCTCGCGCTGGATCACTTCGGAGGCGAGGCGGATATAGGCCTGGCTGCCTGGGCATTTCATGTCGTAGAGGATCGCGGGCTTGCCGAAGGACGGCGCCTCGGAGACACGCACGTTGCGTGGAATGATCGTGTCGTAGACGTGCTTGCCCATGTAGGAGCGCACGTCGTTCACCACCTGCGCCGCGAGGTTGTTGCGCCCGTCATACATGGTGAGCACGATGCCGTGGAGGTCGAGCGCCGGGTTCAGCGTGTCGCGCACCTGCTCGACCGTCTGGAGGAGCTGGCTGAGGCCTTCGAGCGCGAAAAACTCGCATTGCAACGGCACGAGGATCGAGTCCGCCGCCGCCATGGCGTTGACGGTCAGAAGGTTGAGCGAAGGCGGGCAGTCGACCAAGACGAAGTCGAAGAGCGGGTTTTCCTCGGTGTGGAAATGCAAGGCGTCGCGCAGCCGGTAGGCACGACCGGCAGCCCCCGCGATCTCCATTTCAAGGCCAAGCAGATCAAGCGTCGACGGGATGATCGAAAGGTTCGGAACGGCAGTGGCCATGGCGGCTTCGGTGATCGAGGCAGCTTCCACGAGAACGTCGTAGGAGGAAACCTCGCGCTCGTCGCGGTCGATGCCGAGGCCCGTCGAGGCATTGCCCTGCGGATCGAGATCGATGAGGAGCGTTTCCTTGCCGACGGCGGCGAGCGCGGTCGCGAGATTGATCGCCGTCGTCGTCTTGCCGACGCCGCCCTTCTGGTTGGCGATCGTGATCACCCGCATGCGTCGTCTCGGCGCTCTCGCATCCATCGCTGAAATCCTTTCCGCCTTATCCTCTCCGCACTGAGCGGCCATTTCGGCACGGAGCCGAAACGAACTGACGGCAGGCACTCGCATGTCTGCGGCAAGAGCGTCTAGACCGGCCGGATATCCCGTATTTCGAGGATCACCGAACCGTCTTCCACCGCGGACGAATGCTGTATCACTGTGAATCGCCAATGTTGAGACGCGTCAACGATTTCTTCAGCGTGGCCGCGCCCCTTGGCGAAATAGCAGGGGATTTCCGGTCTGATCCGGCCGTGGACGAGGCCGAGCAGCGCATCGAGCGAGGCGAGCGCCCTGGCACTGACGGCGTCCGCGTCTTTGAGAATTCCGGTGCAATCCTCGATTCGAGCGGCATGAACCGTCGCGGCGACACCCGTCGCGCGGATGACGGCCCGCAGGAAGGCCGCTTTCTTGTCGTTGCTCTCGACGAGATCGACATGCGCAACCGATTTTCCGAGCTGCAGGATCGCCACGACAAGCCCCGGAAACCCCGCGCCGGAGCCGAGATCGGCCCATCGCAAAGGTGCCGGCGCCAGATCGAAGAGCTGCAGCGAATCCTCGATATGGCGAGTCCAGAGGTCCGGCAACGTGGATGGCGACACGAGGTTGGTCTTCATCTGCCATTCGAGGAGCAGCGCCACGAAGACGTCGAGAGCCTCCCGTGTTTCACGTGAAACATTGCGCCGTTCGAGAACGGCTGCACGCCCGATGCCAAGAACGGCGGCGGATGGCGGCTTCTG
>JACMIV010000175.1 GCA_014380965.1 Rhizobiaceae bacterium
AAGCGGAACCGGCAAGGCGCTGGCCGAAGCGATCGCCGAGTTCGGGCGCGACCCGCCGAAGGACGCGACGATCGTCGTCGAGGGCGGCGACATGAAGAAGGGCGCGGCCGTCCGCCTTGCGGCCGAGAAGGGCCGCGCCGCGATGGCGCTGCCCTGTTTCCAGGACGAGGCGCGGGCGCTCGACCAGATGATCGACGAGGAGCTGCGGCTTTCCAATCTCGCTATCCCCCGCGCTGCCCGCGAAGCGCTGCGCGCAAGGCTCGGCGCCAATCGTCTCGCCTCCCGCGGCGAGGTGAGGAAGCTCTGCCTCTACTGTCTCGGCCAGACGGCGGTGTCGGAGGACGACGTCGGGGCGATCGTCGGCGACGTCTCGGTCGACACGGTCGACGAGACGATCGACGCCTGCGCGAGCGGCGAGGTGAAGAAGCTTCCCGCGCTGATCGCCCGCCTGACGTCGGCGGGGACGCAGGCCCATCCGCTGCAGCAGGGGCTCCTGCGCTATCTCCAGGCGCTGCAGGCGATGCGCCAGGCCGTCGAGATCGGCGGCCAGCCGGTCTCCCGCCTCGTCGAAAGCCGCCGCCCGCATTTCAAGCGCAAGGCGGCGATGGAGACGGCGCTCGGCCTCTGGACCCTTGCAGCTCTCGGCCCGGCGCTGGCCGCGATCGAGACCGACATCCTGAAGAGCCGGAAGGAGGCGGCGCTGTCGCAGACGATCCTCGAAGCGATGCTCCTGAAGACGGCGGTCGAGGCTGCGCGGCTGAGGACGCGCGGCGGGCGGGGGTGAGGCGCGCGACATCGAACCGCTTGCCGTCTGTACGGCTTTACCGTACACCTGCAGACAATGAAAATCCGCAGTGGACGACACAAAGGCCTGAAAGCGTTTCTCGAGAACAGAGATGTCAAAGGCATTCGGCCGGATCAGATAAAGCGGGTGCAAAACATCCTGACGGCGCTGCGATATGCATCCGGCACGGACGAGATCAGCGGCCCGCCGGGATGGAAAATATACCAACTCGTGGGCGATCGAGCCGGAACATGAAGCATTTCCGTCTCCGGCAACGGGCGCATTACCTTCGATGCGAAGGGCAGCGAAATTTTCGACCTCAATTTGGAGGACTATCACTGATGAGCGAAGTCATTGAAAAAATTGGAATGACGACGCCGCATGTCGGAGCCTTCATTCGCGACGAGATACTGGATGAACTCGGCCTGTCGGTTTCGAAGGCGGCGGAGGTGCTGGACGTGCGCCGCGCCACTCTGTCCGACCTCGTGAACGAGAGGGCAGCGCTTTCCCCTGAAATGGCCCTGCGGATCGAGAAGGCTTTCGGAGTGAAGATGGACCTGCTTCTGAAGATGCAGGCGGGCTATGACGCAGAGAACATGCGTCGGCAGGCCGATCAGATCAGCGTCAGCCGGTACGTCCCTACCTTGCCCGCGCGAACCGCCAGTTGATTTCAGAGCGCTCCGTCGGATCGAAGGAGACGACGATTTGCAGCGTTCGCCGGGCGCCCGCATTGTCGGCGAAGAAGATCGAGTCTTCGAGATCGACCGGGGCATCGGCAAAGAAGGCGAAGGATGTCCCGCGCGCCGACAGCGACACGCCTTCGGCCGTCCGCGTCGCGACGACGCCCGGATGGAGATGGAAGCGGATGGCGGCCGGGAGGGCCGCGGACGGGCGGGGGGCGCGACCGCCCGAGAACGTCAGCCTGTCCGTGCCTTCGAGACTCGCGCCGCCTCGCGCCAGAAACAGCGAGCGCTCGTGGACGAGACCGTAGCGCGCACGGTAGCCGTCATGGGCGGCGGTGAAGCGCTGCCCGTCGTCGCCGTCCTCGCGCGTCACCGGCACGCGCGTCAGCCCGGCAATGAGGGGCGCGCCTAGGAAGCGC
>JACMIV010000176.1 GCA_014380965.1 Rhizobiaceae bacterium
GCTGCGGCGCGGAAGCGGGACGCCCCTCGTCGTGATCCACGGTTTCGGCTCGGAATCCGGCATGTGGCGGCCGCTGGTCGCTGCGCTTCCCGGCGAGCGGCCGGTGCTGGCCGTGGACCTTCCAAGCCATGGTCTCTCGCCCTCTCATGCGACGAGCTTCGCAGCGATCGTCGACGCCGTCGCCGCTGTTCTGGCCGAGGAGGCGGTGCCAGAAGCCCATCTCGCCGGACATTCGCTCGGCGCTGCGGTGGCGGTTGCGCTTTCGGATGGCGGACAGGTCGGCGCCCGCTCGCTGTTCCTGATGTCCCCCGCAGGGCTCGGCCCCGACATCGACGGCGCTTTCCTCTCCGGCTTCACGCGGGCGCGGGATGCGGCGAGCCTTGCCCCCTGGATGCGGATGCTCGTCCACGACCCCGACAGCCTGCCGGCAAGCCTCGTCGACGCGACGATCCGCTCGCGCGGCGAGCGGGACCTCCTCGGCGCCCAGGCGGCACTCGCCGAGGATCTCTTCCCGGACGCGACGCAAGTCTTCTCCGTGCGCGCGGCACTTCAGCGGGTTGCCGTCCCGGCGCGGATCGTCTTCGGCCTCGCCGACCGGATCATTCCCGCGCGCCACACGTCCGGCCTGCCCGGAACCGTGGGCCTGCATCTCTTTCCGCAGGTCGGGCACATGCCGCATCTCGAGGTCCGTGACGCCGTTGGCAAACTTCTCGGCGAGCACATTCGATAGACTGCGGCGACTGCGGCGCCCAGTCGATTCCTTCGAGCGGCATCGGCAGGATTCGAGGCGTCAGGCGGGCCGGATCAGCCCGCCGACACCGCCGTCGGCCGACAGGCGGACGCCTGCCGAGCTACTGGCCGATGCCGCCGGTCAAGGTCGGGTCGAGCGCATCGGAAGTGGTGGCGATCACAGCGGGGTCGGCTTCGAGCACGGCGAGACGGTTGCCGTTGCGGCGGATCTCGACGGTTGAGGCAGCGCCTGAGGAAGCCGGGACGGCGAAGACCAGCGTCTGCCCGTCGGCGAGCACTGCGCTCACGCGGAGCGGCGTCGCGTCCTGCGAGGATGAGACGGTCGCCACGACGCGCAATCCATCGGCTTCCTCGGTGTAGTAGAGGATGCCCGTTGCGCCGGCGAGCACGAACGTCTTGCCGCCCAGCGGCGCGAGATCGCCCGCGGTTGCGGAAGCGATGCAAAAGACGGTGGAAAGTCCCGTCGAAATCAGCCTGAGCATGTCGTCTATCCCGTTCGTTTGCCTCCCCGTCGGTGATAGCAGTCTATGCTGCGGTGCACAATGACCTTGCGGCATGAAGTGGTTTTTGGACAAGCCGCCCTTGTCTCCAAGCGGACCGGTCCGCAAGGCAAGACAATAGACGACGAAGCCCGAGGAACGTCCGTCGGCAAACCGTTCAGTCGAGGCGCAGCAGGCGTTTGACCCTGGCGCGGACGAGGCGCGCCGTGTTGCGCGCGGCATGGACCTGTTCGAGTCCCTTTGCGGCGCGCCCGACGCGCCCGGCGGCCGTCTTTTCCAGCCCGACGACGAGCGTCTCGACCCGGATGCGCCCCTTCCACAGGCGGTTCATCAGGAAGTGGTCGGGCACCGCGCAGGAATCGGCGCGCAGGACCGTGCGGTCGGCCATCAGCGCGTCGGTCGCGAGCAGCATCATCTGGAGGCCGGGCGAGGCCGCGGCATGGGTCTCGTCATAGGCCATCTTCCAGGCGAATGCCTCGCCGCCGAGAACGAAGGCGACGAGGCTCGCGACGGGCTGGCCGCCGACCTTCAGCGTGAAGATGCGGGTGCGGTCCTTCTCGGCGAGACCGTTGACGCTTTCGCGGGCGAAGGCGGCGCGGTAGCGGTCCATGACGAGGGCGCTGCGCGCACGCCCCTTCCAACCGCTCGCCTCGAGCACCAGAAACTCTTCCATGGCGTGGCGCACGGCGACGGGGTTGCGGGCGATCTCGAAGCTGACCGGGCCCTTGGCTTCCAGCATGCGGCGCTGGCGCTGCAGCTCGCGGCGGCGCTTGGCGGAAAGGCCGCTTGCAGCCGTTTCCGCATTGCCCTTGTCGAACGCCGCCCGGTCGAAGCCGTTGACGCAGGCGAGCGGCAGCCCGAGAGCCTTTGCCGCGGCGAGGATCGTCTGCGCGAAAGGCTCGTCGATCCGAAGATCCGGCAGGACGAGAACGTCGGGGAGGCCGAGCGCCGGTTTGCCGATGGTCGCGAGCAGGCTTTCGAGCGTCTCCTGCGGATCGTCGGCATCGACGAGCGGCGTGCCGAGCGGCCCGAAGGGATGCGTCCAGGCGCGGATCACCTGCGGCCCGCCGAAGAGCCCTGCCCGTTCCGTGGAATACGGCATGAGGAAGCGCAGGCGGCTCCGGCGCAGTCCCTCGTCGCGCACGACCATCAGCCGGACCTGGCGCTCGTCGAGGCGCGGCATCGCGGGAATGAGGAATTGCGGAGCGAAGAAGACGTTCTGGTCGATCAGGCGCTGGGTCAGGAAGTCGAGTTCCTCGACGAGGGCGAAGGCTGCCGTCGGCGCGTAGAGGGAGAACCGGCGCACGCCGAGTTCCGTCCCGATCTCGATGCTGGATTCCGGATCGTCCGCCGCCGGGCACTGGTCGACCAGCCCGATGGCCGGTGCCGCGCTCGGTGAGGACAGCATCTCGTCGACAAGGGGCTGCGCGCTCATGGCCGGCGCGCCTTGTCGCTTGCCGATCCGCCGCCGTTCGACAGCCCGGAGAACACGACGAGCTTCAGCCCGAGCCTGCGGAACGCGACGGAATAAAGCGCGGCGGCTTCGAAGATCATCGCGACCGCCGTCGCGAGCGCGGCGCCGTAAAGGCCGTAGAGCGGTATCAGCATGATGTTCAATCCCACATTGAGGACGATCGTGGCGAAGTAGACCGCAGCGCACGCCTTCTGCTGGCCGACATGGTGAGCACGCTCTCCGCCGGGCCGCCCGCGGCCCGGGCGACGACGCCGAGAACGAGGATGAAGAGAAGCGGATAGCCGGCGCGGAACTCCGGCCCGAAGAGATCGATCAGGGCATCGCCGAAAACGAGCATGAGGCCCGCCATCGCGAGCGAGGGCCAGAAGGTCCAAAGGATCGTCTGGCGCACGAAGCGTTCGAAGGCCAAGGGATCGCCCGCGTGGTGGAAATGCGAGAAGCGCTGGGCGGCGGCTGCCTTCACCGCGAAATAGACGAAGTGGACGAGGACGAGCGTCTTCACCGCGACGTAGGAGACGGCAGTGTCGGCCGGCATCATGAAATAGCCGACCATCAGGATGTCGATATTGGTGGGAGGTTGAAGAAGCCGTCGACGAGGAAGATCGGCAGCGCGACCGCCATCCACGCCCGGAACCGCATCTCCCGCGGGGCAGGTCCCGCCTGAAGCATCGTCCCGCGGCGGACGAAAGGGAACTGGCCGAGCGTCGTCGCATAGGTGGCGATGAGGAGGCAGAGGACGGCTGTCTCGGCGTCGGAGGGGCGGCCGAGAGGCCCTGTGGCCAATGCCATCGCGCAAAGGATGGGGATCGGCCGCACGATGAAGGTCGGCAGCAGCGCGAGCCGCGCAAAGGCGTGCGCCCGTGCGGTGCCGTCCAGCGCCTCGCCGAGCGCCATCATCGGCAGACAAGCCGCGCCGATGACGAGCGGCAGGAGGTAGTAGTCCGGCACCGATGCCCGGAAGACGAGGAGGGCGGCGACGACGGCGAGAACGCTGGCCGAGGCGAACGCGAAAATTCGGCTGGCGAAAAGAACGCCGCGCGGGAGACCCGCCTCGCCGGTCACGCGATACTCCGGCGCGAAGCGGATGACGACGGTCTGAAAGGCGAGGCAGGAGAGGCCGCCGAGGATGACGGAGGCGACGAAGACGCCGTATTCCGCCCCGCCCATCCAGCGCGCGAGAAGCAACTGGCTAAGGAAGGCGAGGCCCGCAGAAAGGATGCGGACTGCGAAGGCGAAGAGCGCCATGCGGGCGGAGGCGGACTGCGCACTGCGGTCCGACATCAGGCGATGGAGGCCGGAAAGCGTGGGTCTCAGCGTCCCGAGGAGCCGCGGCGGCACGAGGCGGCAAGCCAGTCTTTCCGCCGACAGCATCACGATCGCGCTCGCCCGTTTTGTCTCCTTCCGACCGGAAGTGAGAAGCCGAAGACTAGCGCTCGAAGTTTAAGATTTGGCCCAACGGACCTTCCGCAAGGCGTTGGGAGAAAACCGCCTGCGACCGCTTTAGCCGGTGAAGCCGCCGCCGTCGAGAAACGCCCGCTCTTCTGCCGTCGTCTCGCGGCCGAGGACGGCGTTGCGGTGCGGAAAGCGTCCGAAGCGCCGGACGATGTCGCGATGCTCCTCGGCGAAGGAGACATTCTCGGGGCCGATCTCGCCCATCCATTCGACGCATGCCACCTGGTCGGCGAGGTTTTCCGAATGCATGAGGGGCATGGCGAGGAACTGGTTGATATCCTCGCCGACCGTATGGGCGTCGCCCCGCTCCAACGCGATGCGCGCAATGGCAAGCGCCCTCGCGTCGGTCGAGAACGTCTTCGCATCGCCGCGGAACATGTTGCGCGGAAATTGGTCGAGCAGGATGACCAGCGCGAGCGCTCCCGTCGGCTCCTCGATCCACTCATCGAGTTCGCCGCCGGCGGCTCTCTCGTAGATATCCTCGAACCGCCGCTTCACTTCCTCGTCGAAAGCCTCGTCCTTCTCGAACCAGCGTTCTGTTCCGGCCTCGCGCCAGAAGTCGACGATGGTCTGGGGATCGATGGCATAGTTGCTCATGTCGTCATCCGTCTGAGGCCCGCGGAGGAATCGCCGCTGCCGCGACGTCGCAGATAGTGCGCGCCCTTGCTGGGCGAAAGGCCGCGGCCCTCCGGCGCGAATGGCGCGATGGCTGAGGTCACTCCGTCGCGGCAGGCGGCATCAGCCGCCGAAGCAGAGACCTGGGATGGCCAGCGGATTGTCGAGAAGCGCCGCGCGGTCCGGGGCATCGATCCGCGGCCGACCGGAGAAGGCGCCGAAGAGATCGCGCACGATTCGCTCGTTCAACCCTTCGCCGATGAGGACGAGCCGAGATCCCGGCGCCTCGCCGTCAGGCCAAGCGGCAAGCCGCGCCGGAGGGTGGAGATAGCCGCGCACGCCATGGAGCACGAGCGGACGAAGGGGATCCTCGGTGGTCCATACCACCGCCTTCATCCGCAACAGGTTCCGCCCCTGCGTCTCGCCGAGGATATCCAGAAAGGCCTCTATGGCGGACAAGGGAAGCGGGGCGTCGTGGCGGATCGAGAACGAGCCGATATCGCCGTGCCGGGCGTTCCTAGGGCCATGATCGTGCTCGTGATCATGCGGATGGCGGTGATCATGCCCGTGGTGGGAATGGCGATGCGGGTGGGCGGCCCCCTCGCGCTCGTCCTGGAGCCAGCGCGCCACGTCCGCCGTCTTCGTCTCCGGATCGTAGAGTCCACAGTCGAACAGGCGGGTGGCGATCGCCTCGCCGCGTTCGCCCCAGAGGATCGGCGCTCGCGGATTGATCGCGGCGATGAGCGCAAGGAGAGCGTCGATCGAGTCGTCCGGATCGGCGCCGGACACGACCAGATCGGTCTTAGTGAGGACGATCCGGTCGGCGACGGCGACCTGACGCCGGGCTTCCTCCCGCGTTTCGAGATTGACGGCGCCCGAAAGCGCGTCGACGACGGCGACGACGCCGTCCAGCGCATAGGCCTGGACGAGCGCCGGGTGGCCCATGAGCGCTGCAAGAATCGGCGTCGGATCGGCAAGTCCGGTCGTCTCGACGACCACCCGCTTCAAGGCTGCAACGCGGCCCGTCTGCATGCGGTCGACGAGATCGGCGAGCGTGTCGACGAGATCGCCGCGGATTGTGCAGCAGAGGCACCCGTCGGAGAGTTCGATCACCCCGTCCTTCGCCGTCTCGACGAGGAGATGGTCGATCCCGGCCTCGCCGAACTCGTTGACGATGACCGCCGTGTCGGTGACGGAGGGGTCGGCGAGCAGCCGGTTGAGGAGCGTCGTCTTGCCCGCGCCCAGAAAGCCCGTGAGGACCGTGACGCGGACAGGCATCGCAGCGGGCGGCGCCACGTTCATCGTATGATCCACCGGTCGCCCGACAAGCCGCTCAGTTCACCACCCCACCGCGCATGTCCGCGCTGCCGAGCGCAGCACCGGCGATCGTCGCGCGGCCGGTCTTCTCGTCCACGCCCTTGCCGGTCTCGTCTTTCGCACCGTCAACGACGTTCCCCGTCTCCTCGCGCAGCTTGGCATCGTCGGTATCGGCCGGGTCGGGCCGCCAGCGTGGCAGGGGGATGCCGTAGGCGGCGATCTGCGAGATCCCGGGCTCGACCGTCGCGCTGCCTGCCGCGCCGCCGAGACCGACGGCGACGATGGACGGCGGGCGCGTCATTTTCGTGAGAAAGGGCGAGCCGGAATTCTCGCCGCGCTTGGTCTCGAGCTGGCGCTCCTCGGCCCGCGCCTTCTGACCCTCCGGCGAGCAGATGGCCTTCGAGATGTCGGCCGGCGGACCGGAGGAGACCGGCAGCGCTTCGACCGTCGTCGCGATCCCCGCGGCGTCCGTCGCAAAGCCCTTTTCGAGGATTTCGGCGGTGATCCGGTCGCGCACGATCGGCCCGTCGGCGCCGAGGACGACGGCGACGAGCGTCCTGCCCTCGCGCGTCGCCGAGGCGACGACGTTGAAGCCGGACGCGCAGATATAGCCGGTCTTCATGCCGTCGGCGCCGGCATAACGGCCGATGAGACCGTTGGTGTTGCGCATGAGCTGCGAGCCCGCCTGGATCGCCTCGACGCCGAAGATCTCGCTAAAAGCGGGAAAGTCGCGCCGGAGCCGCGTGCCGAGGATCGCGAGATCCTTGGCGCTCGAATACTGGCCCGGGCCCGGCAGCCCGTTCGGATTGATGAACCACGTGTCCTTCATGCCGAGCGCGGCCGCCTCGGTGTTCATCTTGGCGACGAAGGTCTCGATCGACCCGCCGCCCAGCGCCTGCCCGATCGCCACCGACACGTCGTTGGCCGATTTTACGAGAATCATCCGAAGCGCCATGTCGAGCCGCATGACGGAGCCGGGCTCGAAGCCCATCTTGCTCGGCGCCTGGCTCGCGGCAAAGCGCGTCATCACGACCGGTGTGTCGAGCGCGGCGTCGCCGGTCTCCAGCGCCTTCAGCGCGAGATAGGTCGTCATCAGCTTCGTCGTGGAGGCCGGGTACCAGCGCGCCGAGGCGTTCTTTTCAGAAAGCACCTTGCCGCTCGCGACATCGACGACGACCGTCGTCTCCGCCTTCGCACCGCCGGCGAGAACGGAAAAGACCATCGCAGCGACGACGAGGACGGACGTATGCGAAACGGAAATCGCCAAAACCTGAGTCTCCTGTCTGTCGCTCCTCCGCGACCGCGTCTGCAGGGCAAAGCCGCCACGTCCGGTTGTCGACGCCCGTCCGAGGGCTTCCAAGGCGCGCCCCGCCGTCCGAATCCCGCAACGACCTTGCGCGCTTATCTCGCCTCTGTGACGCTCTCGTGGCAAGATGAAGAAACTCGTCAATCGACCTTATCGGTTTTCCTCCGATTTGTTGCCGAAATTCCTCGCGAAAGTCTTCATGCCCGTCAACGCCCGCATCGCCGAAAGCCACGCCGAAATCAGCCTGTGGCGCCGCCACCTGCATCAGCATCCCGAGCTTCTCTACGACGTCGAGGGAACCGCCGCGTTCGTCGCAGAGAAGCTTGGCGACTTCGGCTGCGACGACGTCGCGACGGGCATCGGGCGCACCGGCGTCGTCGGAGTCATCCACGGATCGAGGCCGGCGGCGGGCGGGCGCGGGATCGCCCTCCGCGCGGACATGGATGCCCTGCCGATCGTCGAGGAGACGGGCGCGGCCTATGCCTCGTTGACGCGTGGAAAGATGCACGCCTGCGGCCATGACGGCCATACCGCGATGCTTCTCGGCGCCGGCAAGGCGCTCGCCGCGACGCGCGACTTTGCGGGCAGCGTCGTGCTCGTCTTCCAGCCGGCCGA
>JACMIV010000177.1 GCA_014380965.1 Rhizobiaceae bacterium
CAGCGCGGCCTACGAGTGCCTGAAGGATACGAAGAAGCGCGCCGCCTACGATCGCTTCGGCCACGCCGCCTTCGAGAACGGCGGCCAGGCCGGCGGTTTCTCCGGCGACTTCGGCACGACCATGTCCGACATCTTCGAGAATATCTTTGGCGATGTGATGGGTGGTGGTGCGAGGCGAGGCACTAACGCCAGCCGGGGCGGGCGCGAGCGTGGCGCCGACCTCCGCTACAATATGGAAATCACGCTGGAGGAGGCGTTCGCCGGCAAGACGGCCGAGATCGAGGTGCCGACCAAGATCGTCTGCACCACGTGCTCCGGCTCCGGCTCCAAGCCCGGCTCCTCTCCCAAGACCTGCCCGACGTGCGAAGGGCACGGTCGCGTGCGCGCGTCACAGGGTTTCTTCTCCATCGAACGCACCTGCCCAACCTGTCAGGGCCGTGGCCAGGTCATTTCTGACCCGTGCGTCGAATGCCGCGGTGCCGGGCGGATCACCGAAGAGCGCAAGCTCTCCGTCAACATTCCGGCCGGCATCGAGGACGGCACCCGCATCCGTCTGGCCGGCGAGGGCGAAGCGGGTCTGCGCGGCGGTCCAGCGGGGGACCTCTACATTTTCCTCTCCGTGCGCGCGCACGAGTTCTTCCAGCGCGACGGAGCCGACCTCTTCTGCAAGGTGCCCGTCTCGATGACGACGGCAGCGCTCGGCGGCAGCTTCGAGGTGACGACGCTCGACGGCGCCAAGACGCGCGTGAAGGTGCCGGACGGCACCCAGAGCGGCAAGCAGTTCCGCGTCAAGGGCAAGGGCATGACGGTCCTGCGCTCGGCACAGACCGGCGATCTGTTCATCCAGGTGCAGATCGAGACGCCGCAGAACCTCAACCGGCGCCAGCGCGAACTGCTCGAAGAGTTCGAGCGGACGTCGTCCTCCGACAATTCTCCGCAGTCGACCGGCTTCTTCGCCCGCATGAAGGATTTCTTCGAGGGCTTGAGCGAGACCTGAGGAACGCCATCTACCGCTCTCGATAGGTCGTGTGTGAGACGAGATATGTCGTTTTGGGACTCTTCGCCGTCGCGGAACGCTGCGCGGACGAGCTCTTAGGAACGGCTTAGGCTCTCCGGCGCGGCGAGAGCGCCACGATCGACGTGGCCAGAAGACGTTTGGCGTTGAGACCCATGACCTTTGCGGACCATCGTTCGAAATCCTCAGACCCGCACAATTGCTCTGCGGACGAGGCCCGATTCTTCCGTGGATGGCTGAGGCGCCCGCTCGTGATGGGCGCGGTTTCCCCGTCCTCCAAGGCGCTCGGCCGCGCGATGGCGGCCTATGTGCCGCTGGAGGAGATCCTCGCCCGGGGCATGGCGGTGCTCGAACTCGGCCCGGGAACAGGCGTCGTGACGCGGTGCCTGATCGATCGGGGCGTTCCGGAAGAGAACCTCGTCCTTACCGAATATACTCGGGAATTCTGCGTCCTTCTGCGCGCGCGTTTTCCGAAGGCGACGGTGATCGAAGGCGACGCTTACCGGCATGGCGCGGAGACCGAGGCCGCACTCGGCGGACGGGCGATCGGCGCGGTCGTTTCCAGTCTGCCGCTCTTCACTCAGCCCGACGCGATGCGCGAGGATGTGATCGGCGGCTCGCTCGACCGCATGGCGGCCGGTTATCCCTTCATCCAGTTTTCCTATGCGCTGACCGTGCCGGTGAAGCCCGCCCGCATCGAAGCGGAAATCGAGATCAGCCCCTGGGTGAAGCTCAACCTGCCGCCCGCACGGGTGCTCGTCTACCGCAGGGGATAACCCGGCCGCGTCGGCGTGCAGCCTGCGGCCGGGGCGCGAATGAAGCACAGGCGAGGAGGCGGCGATGGAGAACCAACGCGGCGCGAGCGAGGACCTTGGCGGGGATTGGGCACGGTTCTTCACGGCCTGGATGCGCCATCCCGGAAAGATGGGCGCCATCGCGCCCTCCTCGCCGCGCTACTGCGCGACCATGGTGGAACATGCGACCACCGCGATCGAGGGCCCGATCCTCGAACTCGGTCCAGGTCTCGGCGTCGTCACGCGTGCGCTTCTCGAGGCGGGCGTCGCGCCCGAGCGGATCACCTCGATCGAATACGATCCCGATTTTGCAAGGACACTGAAGCAACGTTTTCCCAAGGTGACGGTGATCCAGGGCGACGGCTTCGACCTCGACAGGACGCTCGGCGAGAGGGCGGGAATGCGGTTCTCAGCGATCCTCTTCGCGATCCCGATCCTCAGCCTTCCGCAGGACCGCCGCCAGGCGCTCTTTGCAGATTACGTCGGGCGCCTTCACCCCGGCGGAAACCTGACGCAGCTATCCTATCTGCCGACGGCGCCCGTGAAGCCGGTCCCCGGCCTCTTCTCGGTGTCCTCGACGAGGACCGTCTGGGCGAACATCCCGCCGGCGCGCGTCTGGATCTACACGCCCGCCGGAGCCGAACCCAAAGCCGAAACTGCCCCGTCCGCTGCTGGAAAGGCCCGTCCATGAGCCCGCGAATCCTCGTCATCCCCGGCTCGCGGCGTCTTGCCTCCCACAACCGGAAGCTCGCGGCGGAAGCGGCCCGGCTTCTCGCCCTCACCAGCGCGACCGTGACGCTCCTCGACCTCTCGGACTATCCGCTTCCCCTCTACGACGGCGACGTCGAGGAGACGGACGGCATTCCCGAACCCGCGATGCTGCTCGCCGAACGGATCGCCGAGCAGGACGGTCTCCTCCTCGTCAGCCCCGAATACAACGCCTCGGTGCCGCCACTCCTCAAGAACGCCATCGATTGGGTCAGCCGTGTCCGCAAGATCAAGGGCCGCCCGGTGCAGCCCTTCCGCCGGCTTGTCGTCGGCCTTGCCGCGGCCTCTCCGGGCCGGCTCGGTGGCCTGCGCGGCCTCCAGTCGCTCCGCCCGATCTGCGAGGCGCTCGGCGCCGAGGTCATGACGTCGCAGGTGACGGTCGCGGATGCCGCCAACGCATTCGACGACAAGGGACGGCTCCACGAGGAGCATGCGCGCACATCCCTCGACACCCTCGTCGAGCAGCTTCTGGCGCAATCGCGGGTCCTCGGCCGCCATCAGCCGTAGGCAGCAGCTCTTCGAACTCAAAAGCGGCCGCTCGCTCGATACTCAGTCGCCATCTATACGAAGCGTTCATCCTCTCCGCAGAGCCACGGAACGCGTGCCCCACCATCCGTGTTAGGCGCGAGTGTTCACACGACATTAAGCGGACGCACGCTAGTTTTTATCGAAGGCCGGACAATAGGAGATGGATTGTCCCTCGCGCACGATCACCGCATGGACCCTCGACCAGACCCTTCGACCGACGGGTCCGTCGACGCCGGATCGTTCGCGAGGGGCGGCGAGGCCGAGACGATCGCCCGCCTGACGGCTGTGATCGCAGAGCAGGCGCACGCCTTCGAGGCGCAGGCACTAGCCTTCGCGCGCAGTCAGAGCATTTTCAAGCGCGCGTCGGCGGCGGCGCGCCTCGGACTCTGGGAGTGCGACCTTTCCGACCAGAGCCTGACCTGGAGCGATGGCGTCTACGACCTCTTCGATATTCCCCGCGACGAGACGCTCGACCGGGAGGCGATGCTCGATCTGTACACGCCGGAGTCGCTGTCCCTCCTCGAAGTGCTGCGGGCCAAGGCGATCGAGAAACTGACGGGCTTCACCCTCGACGCCAAGATCGTCTCGCTGCAAGGTCGCCGGCGGTGGATCCGGATCACGGCGACGGTCGA
>JACMIV010000178.1 GCA_014380965.1 Rhizobiaceae bacterium
CTCGGCACGTCGGCGACCATGATCGCCATGATGATGCGCGGCCGTTTCCCGCTGGTGCCGAACGTCGCCTTCGCAGCCGTCGATGTCCGGGACGTGGCCGCGGCCCATGTCGCAGCCCTCGGTGCATCGCAAGCCGTCGGCCGCCGCTTCGTCTTGTCCGGTGGAACGCGCTCTTTGCGCGAGATCGGAGCCATTCTTGCGGCATCCCATCCCGCCTATGCCGGCCGGATGCCGAGGGGCACGATACCGGACGGCCTCGTGCGCGCTCTCGCCACGGTCTGTCCGCCGCTGCGCCAGATCCTTCCCGAACTTGGCGCGCGCAAGAGCTTCGATTGTCGCCCGGCGGAAGACATCCTCGGAATTCCACTGCGGAGCCCGGAGAAGGCGGTCGTCGCGCTTGCCGACAGTCTCGTTGCGCTCGGCTGCGTCTGAGAGAGGGGTCCAAAGGAGCGGGCGGACGTGGCAACAGGCCCGCGCAAGCTTCGCGTCAAGGGTGTTGCTGCTTTGTAATAGCGACGGACGACCAGCCGTGGGATATGCGGCAGGAAAGACACATGCGCGACTTCTGAGACATCGTCGGCAACCTTCCGCCGAGCATGGCATTTCCATGGCGACGAAGGGACGCGTCCTTGCCGAATGTGGCGGAATTTACCTGGATTAAATGACTTTCATGAATGATGCAGCCATCGAACTCAAAGCGAGCACACCGTCCATGCGTCGTACCCTTCTGACCCTTCTCGGAGCCGTCGGCGCCTTCGGCGTTCTCACCGCGAGCTATGCTACGGCTGACCTGCCGAACCCCGTCACGACGATCGAGGCGGCAGCGGCCGCAACCGTGACGCGCTGACCGCGAGGGCAGACCGGAGTCCGCCGAAGTCTTTTTTCAAAGCTATGGAAGGGGGTCGCTGGGCGGCCCCTTTTTCGTTGCAATCGGCGGGCTTAAGGGCGGGGCGATGACAGATACGACACGTGTCTGCAAACCGCGCCCGAGGAGATCGATCAGGCGATGACAGGCTGGAACAGACGCATTCTCCTGGGCGCTGCCGCAGCAGGTATGCTTGCCGCACAAGCACCGGCGGCATTGGCGCAAAGCGGATGGCTGTCCGGCATTTTCGGCGGCGAGGAGGAGCTGCAGGCGCAGACGGACCCACCCGCGACGCCTCCGGCTCCGAGCGTGCCCGCTGGTGACGGAATGAACCGGGCTTTGCCGTCGAGCGAGTCGGAGATCAAGCTCTCTTTCGCCCCGCTGGTGAAGACGAGCGCGCCTGCGGTCGTCAACGTCTACGCCGCCCGCGCTGTGCCGCAGCGTTCTCCTTTTGCAGGCGATCCTTTTTTCGAGCAGTTCTTCGGCCGCGAGCTCCAGCGCCAGAGGCCGAGGATGCAGTCCTCGCTCGGGTCCGGCGTCATCGTCGATCCCTCGGGCCTCATCGTCACCAACAACCACGTCATCGACGGCGCGGACGAGGTGAAGGTTGCGCTTGCCGACGGGCGGGAGTTCACCTCGCAGATCCTTCTGAAAGACGACCGTGCCGATCTCGCGATTCTGAAGATCGACGGCGCGGCCGCCTTCCCGGCCATCGGCATCGCCGATTCGGATGTGTTGGAGATCGGCGATCTTGTGCTCGCGATCGGCAATCCTTTCGGCATCGGGCAGACAGTGACGAACGGCATCGTCTCGGCGCTCGCCCGCACCCATATCGGCGTCAAGGATTTCGGCTACTTCATCCAGACGGACGCGGCTATCAATCCCGGCAATTCCGGTGGTGCGCTGATCGACATGAAAGGTCAGCTCATCGGCGTCAACACCGCGATCTTCTCGCGCTCGGGCGGCTCGAACGGCATCGGCTTCGCGATCCCCTCGAACATGGTGCGCGTCTTCATCGAGGCCGCCAAGAAGGGCGGCCAGTTCGAGCGCCCTTATGTCGGCGCGAGTTTCACGCCCGTCACCGCTGACGTCGCCGAGGCCGTGGGGCTCGATCTTCCCTCCGGCGCGCTGGTGCAGGAGGTCTTCGAGGATGGCCCCGCCGCGAAGGCCGGGCTCAAGCCGGGCGACGTCGTCCTTGCGATGGACGGGTTCGGCATCGGCGATCCCGACGTGCTCGGCTACAGGCTCGCGACGTCGGGAATCGGCCGGACGGTCTCTCTCGACGTCCTGTCGGGCAGTGAGCGACAGCGGCTGGATCTTCCGCTGAACGTCGCGCCCGAGGTGCCGGCGCGTGACGTCCGCAGGCTGGAGGGCGAGACGCCCTTCGCCGGCGCGACGATCGCCAACCTTTCGCCCCGCGTCGCCGACGAACTGGACCTCCCGCAGGTGCTCGACGGCGTCGTCGTCACCGAAGTCGCGCGCGGCTCCTTCGCCGCCCGGTTCGGGTTGCGGCCGCGCGATGTCGTCTTGAGCCTCAACGGTCGCAGGATCGCCTCGACCGAGGAGCTCGACGCATTGGCCGGGCGTACCGAGCGCGGCTGGCGCTTCGAGATCGAGCGCGACGGCGAAACGCTGACGCAGATCGTGCGCGGGTGATCGGCGGGGGAGGCGGGCTTGTCTGACCTCTTCGGCGGCGGCCTCGAGGTCGCTTCGGCTCAGGCCCGTGCCGTTCCGCCCCAAGACGCCAAATCGCCGCCGCGCCCGCTCGCCGACCGTCTGAGGCCGAAGCTTCTTGCCGATGTCGTCGGCCAGGATCATCTGACCGGCCCGTCCGGGGTGCTGACCCGGATGCTTGCCACCGGATCTCTCGGCTCGATGGTCTTCTGGGGTCCTCCCGGCACCGGCAAGACCACTGCGGCGCGCCTCCTCGCGGCCGAAGTCGATTACGCCTTCGAACAGATTTCGGCGATCTTTTCGGGCGTCGCCGATCTCAAGAAGGTCTTCGAATCGGCGCGGCTGCGGCGGTCGAACGGGCGCCAGACGCTTCTCTTCGTCGACGAGATCCACCGGTTCAATCGGGCGCAGCAGGACAGTTTTCTGCCCGTGATGGAGGATGGGACCGTCGTCCTCGTCGGCGCGACGACGGAGAACCCGTCCTTCGAGCTCAACGCCGCTCTCCTCTCGAGGGCTCGCGTCCTCACCTTCCATCCCCATGATGCGGCAAGCCTTGCGCAGCTCCTCGTCCGCGCCGAGGCGGCGGAGGGAAAAACGCTGCCGCTCGACGAAGAGGCAAGGGCCGTGCTCCTGCGTCTTGCCGACGGCGACGGCCGCGCGGTCCTGACGCTTGCCGAAGAGGTCTGGCGGGCGGCGTCGCCCGGCGAGGTCTTCGACGCCGTCGCCGTCCAGACCATCGTCCAGCGCCGGGCGCCGGTCTACGACAAGGGCCAGGACGGCCATTACAACCTGATCTCCGCCCTGCACAAGTCGGTGCGCGGCTCGGACCCGGATGCTGCGCTCTACTATCTCTGCCGGATGCTCGATGCCGGCGAGGACCCCCTTTATCTCGGCCGCCGCCTCGTGCGCATGGCGTCCGAGGACATCGGCCTCGCCGATCCGCAGGCGCTGGTCATATGCAATGCGGCCAAGGACGCCTTCGACTATCTCGGCTCGCCGGAGGGGGAGCTGGCATTGGCGCAGGCGACCGTCTATCTCGCGACCGCGCCGAAATCGAACGCCGTCTACACCGCCTACAAGGCGGCGATGCGCGCGGCCAAGGAGAACGGCTCTCTGCTCCCGCCCAAGCACATCCTCAACGCGCCGACCAAGTTGATGAAGGGCGAGGGATACGGGACTGGCTACCGCTACGATCACGATCAGCCCGACGCGTTTTCCGGGCAGGACTATTTTCCAACTGAGCTCGGACGCCAGACGTTCTACGAGCCGGTCGACCGGGGTTTCGAAGCGACGCTGAAGACGCGGATGGAGCGGTGGGCGCGGCTTCGAGAGGAGCGGGGTGGGGAGTAGCGGCGGGCTCCAATTGGCGCAGCGCAGCAAATTCGCTAGAACCGAGGACGCACACTCCCGATGGTGTCCCGCCGATGCTTCAACACATCCTCCTCGTCGCCGTCGGCGGCGCCCTCGGCTCGGTCTGCCGGCATCTCGTCGGGATCGGATCACTCAAGCTCTTCGGTCCGAGCTTTCCCGTCGGAACACTCGCGGTGAACCTCGTCGGGTCCTTCGCCATGGGGGTGTTCATCGAACTCCTGGCGCGCCGGTTCGATGGCTCTGCCGATCTTCGCCTCCTCGTCGCCACCGGCGTCATCGGCGGCTTCACGACCTATTCTTCCTTCGCGCTCGATACGGCCGTTCTCTGGGAGCGCGGCGAGGTCTTCACGGCCTTCATCTATGTCTCGCTCACGCTCGTCGCGGGCATCGGCGCGCTGTTTGCCGGCCTGACCCTCGCGCGGCACTTCGGCTGATGCTATCTGCAGCGGCTGGAGACAAGGACAGAGCGTGATGGCGGTGATCGAACAGGTGAAGGTCGGGGACGACGAGGCGGGGCTTCGGCTCGACCGCTGGTTCAAGCTGCACTATCCCGGCCTCGGCTTCGGCCACCTCCAGAAGCTCCTGCGCTCGGGCCAGGTGCGGGTCGACGGCGGGCGGGTGAAGTCGGACACGCGCATCGCGCCGGGCCAGCTCATCCGCGTGCCCCCGATCGGCACGGATGCCGCCCGTGCCAAGGCCGGGCCGCTCACCACCAATACGATGAAGCGTCGCGGCGACGGCGACGTGCTGGCGCAGATGCTGATCTACGAGGACGAGAAGGTGCTTGTCTTCAACAAGCCGGCGGGGCTCGCCGTGCAAGGCGGCTCCGGCGTCTCGCGCCATGTCGATTCGATGCTTGAGGCCTGGCGCAACAAGCGGGGGGAGAAGCCGCGGCTCGTCCACCGGCTCGATCGCGACACCTCGGGCTGTCTCGTCGTGGCACGCACCCGGAGCGCCGCGGTGTTCCTGACCCGCATGTTCCGGGAACGCGACACGAAGAAGACTTACTGGGCGATCGTGAAGGGCGTTCCGAACCCGAAGGAGGGGCGGATCTCGACCTATCTCGTCAAGGAGGAGACGCCGGACGGGGACCGGATGCGCGTCGCAAAGCATGGCGACGAGGGGGCGGACCACGCGCTGTCG
Organism: Rhizobiaceae bacterium; assembly: GCA_014380965.1. GTDB lineage: Bacteria > Pseudomonadota > Alphaproteobacteria > Rhizobiales > Rhizobiaceae > Plantimonas. Next base: position 5,054 of record JACMIV010000178.1, read on the forward strand.
CACTACCGGCAGATCGACCAGGCCGGCCAGCAGTTCGCCTGGATGGAATTCGAGCCCTATACCGGCCGGACGCACCAGCTCCGTGTCCACGCCGCCCATATCGGCCACCCGATCCTCGGCGACCCCAAGTATTTCGAGCACGACACCAACTGGGAATTCCCGGGCGGCGTCCAGAAGCGGCTACATCTTCATGCCCGACGCATCGCGATCCCGCATCCCGACGGCGGGGCGGTCGAGCAGACCTCGCCGCTTCCGCCGCATATGGTGCAGACCTTCAACCTCTTCGGTTTCGACGAAGCCGAGAGCGGCGACTAAGGGTTAAGGGTGCAGCGTCCCATGAAGCTCGTCCTCTTCGACTGCGACGGCACGCTCGCCGACAGCTTCGGGCTGATCTGCGAGGCGATGCGCAAGACCTTCGTCATGCACGGCCTTGCCGAGCCCGGGGATGCGGCGACACGCGCGATCATCGGACTGTCGCTCGATACGGCGATTCTGCGCCTTCATCCCACCCTTCCCGAGGGGATCATGCCGTCGATGGTGGCGGGCTACCGAAAGAATTTCCGTGAGACGCGGGAGACTGCCGAATATCACGAGGCGCTGTTTCCCGGCATCAAGCCGCTTCTCGAAAGCCTGAAGGCGCGTGACGACGTGCTGCTCGGCCTCGTCACCGGCAAGACACGGCGCGGCGTCAAGGCTATCGTCGCCGCACAGGGCCTAGAAGGCATGTTCCTCGCCATCCGCACGGCCGACGACTGCCCGTCGAAGCCGCATCCGGCGATGGTGCTCGAATGCTGCGCGGAGCTTGGCGTCGACATCTCCGATACGCTCGTCGTCGGCGATGCCGTCTATGACGTCGGCATGGCGCTCGCCGCCGGAGCGGAAGCGGTCGGCGTCTCCTGGGGGGCGGGGACATCAGACGCGCTGCTCGACGCCGGCGCGCTGCGGGTCGTCGCAAATGTCGAGGACCTCGGCCATTGCCTCGACGATTGGCTCGGCGGCAAGCCGGTCGAGTGAGCGGCGGCGGGCGGCTGACGACTATTAACCTGCGGTCGCGTGACGCGCGGGTAGGCTCATCGCTGTCTCGCGTGAGCGATCAGTCGCTGGTCTTCGGCCGATCGAGATTCTTCGACAGGCCGCGGATGGCCAGTGTCCGCTCGGGAACGCCGGGGTGGCTGGTGAAGAAAGAGCCTTCGCCGCAACCCGAGCAATGTTCGACGAGCTTTTCCAGCGCGCGAGCGAGATCGGCGGTATCGTACCCGGCAGCCGAGAGGAGACGAGCTGCGCTTGCGTCCGCTTCCGTCTCGAAGCCACGTGAGTTTGCGAGCACGCTGAGGACACTTGCCTGATCGGCGATGGTTCCTGCAAGATCGCCGAAATCCCCAGTGATGAAACCGACCAGCATCGACAGACCGAACGCCCTGTAGACAAGCCGCAGGCCGTGCCGGTGCTCGACATGGCCGATCTCGTGGGCAAGGACCGCGATGACGAGACCTTCGTCGCCCATCAACCGGACCAGATCGTCGGTGACGACAAGTGTTCCGCCGGGGAGGGCGAAGGCGTTCGGACCCACCGCCGGAATGTTGCGGAACTGCAGTGTGTAGTCCGAGGGATCGAGCCCTGCGGCGGAGACGAAACCACCGAAGGCGTCACGCAGCGCGCTGCGATCCTCTGCAGGCAAGCTCGACTCGTGCGCCAGCGTCGCGTCCAGCGAATAGAGGGTGGAATCGTCGATCATCGACGTCACGGACGGCGGCGTCGCGAAGGCCGCAAAACGTGCGGCCGCCGGTATGCCGTATGTAAAGAGACCGACGATCCCGAGCAGCGTCACTGCCACGATGCCGGCGAGGCGCCAATGGAACCGCTCGGCACTGGCCAGTCGTCCCGAGGCGCCGACGCGCTCCGGAAGAAGCCTGTCGATGCCGTCATTATCGTCGCTCTCAAAAATGCTACCGTCCGTGAAGGCAAGACGCCGCGGCGTCCGACCGAGGCGCGTTGTGACCGACTTGATGTCTTGAAGCCGGAAATGGGTTTCCGCGCCTTCCAGTTCGAGCACGAACATGGTGCCCGATCTCCTCAATGAGGCGGTAACGTTCCCGCTCGACATTGGCTGGAAGCGTCTGCCCTGGACAGGCCCGAAATCAGAAGGCGCCGATGCCATCGGCGGCCATATATTCGGATGCCGCCACGTTGCCGTAGGGGCGATCGACATCTGTGAACGTATCGAGCGAACCTTGTGCAACAAGGGCCGTGTTGTCGAGCTGGTAGCGCGTCATGCGGACGCGCGTCCACGGGTAGAGCAGGCCGATCGTGCAGACGACGGCGAGAATGTTCGTCACCGCGATCCAGATGATACGGCGGCTGCGGAGGTCGGACCGAAAGCGATGACGACCGTCGAGAACGAGATGATTGACGAGAATGTTGCGGCATCTGGTTGAGTAAATGACCGCTCCCATAAAAAAAGTGAAATAGAGCGAGACGATAAACCAGTGGAAGATAGAGAACCCGCTGGTCGTGGCGCCGATCTGCGAAGCGGCGTCGCCTGCTCCAACGTCTACGACCCAGATCGAGCGCGTCGCGAAAACGATGGCCAGCAAAGCGAGGATCGCCAGCGCGGGCACGAGCGCCGCGCCGAGAGCCCCGTAGTATCTGCCGATGGGCGGAGCCGCTTCGAGCCGCGCGGTGCCGAAGCTGTGGCCTTCCGCGCTGTAGCGGTTGGCGGCACGCGTGGAGAAAGGCAGGAGTAGGCCGGCGGAAAAGACGATGAGGAATGGGAGAATCAGGTACACCCACGCGGTCCGCCAATACGTACCGTGCCAGTCGAAGCGGATGTTGCGGTATGCAGTCATCCGGGCATTGAAGCGAAGGCCGCGATTGATAACATAGGGGAGGGCGATCAGATACATCGGCAGGATGATCAGGATCGCCAGCGGCTGGACCTGCGTGGCGATAGAATATATCGCGATGGCTGCGACAACAATGATCCGGCCGATCAGGATTTGCATCGGTTCGGCGAGATACTCAAAACGATGTCCGTCGAGCTCTGTGGAACCGTAAAAATAACGCTGTGTTCGAACCTTTGCCCAAGCGGAGTAGATGCCCAGCGTTAGTATCGTTAGGCACAGGTTAACTATGAAGATCCCGAAATACTCATTGGCATTGCCGGTAAAGCTAAAGCGGTGAACCGCCGATGAGGAAGCCGGCGCTGATACGGATGGCCTGATGATGCCGTCAGTCAAAACAAGTCTCCCGCGTCTCGAGCTTTGTCGTCAATCGGATGTAAGCAAAGCTTGAACGGCTGCACAACCCTACATTTGTATCCGGAAGCTCCTCATCCGAAAGCTCCTCATGTCCGATGTCCGTCTCGCTCGCCCCGAACTGCCCAAGCGCTTCTATCTGGACGTGACGGTTGTAAAAGCCGAAGCCGGCGGCTTTACAACCAAGCTCGACGGGCGCGGCGTGAAGACGCCGCTCCGCCGCCCGCTCGTCGTGCCGACCCTGCCTCTGGCCGAAAGGCTGGCGTCGGAGTGGGCTGCGCAGGCGGAGCGGATCGACCCCGCCACGATGGCGCTGACGCGTTTCGCCAACACCGTGATCGACGGCGTCGCTGATGATCCCGGCGCGGTCCGCAAGGACTTGGCCGGATATGTCGAGACCGACATGCTGTTCTACCGCGCCACCTATCCGGAGCGGCTGATCGAGCGTCAACATGCGATCTGGGATCCGATCGTCGCCTGGATCGAAGGCGAACTCGGCGTGCGTTTCGTCCGCGCGGAGGGCGTGATGCATGTGGTGCAGGCGCCGGAGGCGGTCGCCGCCTTCAGGGCACGCATCGATGCGGTCGTCGATCCCTTCGCCGTCGCCGCCCTCCACCAGATGACGACCCTCATGGGCTCGGCGATCCTCGCCCTCGCCGTCGCCGATCGGCGGCTCGGCGTCGACGAGGCCTGGGAAGCGGCGCATCTCGAAGAGGACTGGAACGTCGCGCAATGGGGCATGGATGCGGAGGCCGCTGCCCGGCGTACCGCACGGCTTGCAGACATGAGAATCGCAGCCGAGTTCCTGGACGCGCTGCGCTGAAGGGGATCCGGCGATTGCCGCGTTGGCAAAGCGGACCCTGCATGTGTATCCCATGCTCCGGGGGTCGACGGTCAGCCGACGGACGAGAGCGAAGGACAAGAGCGATGCGCGACATGCTGGCCGAACTCGAGCGCCGCCGCGACCTTGCACGGGCCGGAGGCGGGCCGAAGCGGGTCGAGGCGCAGCATGCCAAGGGTAAGCTCACCGCACGCGAGCGGCTGTCGGTGTTTCTCGACGAGGGATCGTTCGAAGAGTTCGACATGTTCGTCGAGCATCGTTCGACCGATTTCGGCATGGAGGACCAGAAGATTGCCGGCGACGGCGTCGTCACCGGCTGGGGCACGGTGAACGGCCGCACGGTCTTCGTCTTCGCCAAGGATTTCACCGTGTTCGGCGGTTCGCTTTCCGAAGCCCATGCGGAGAAGGTGCAGAAGGTCCAGGACATGGCCCTTCGTAACAGAGCCCCGATCATAGGCTTCTACGATGCCGGCGGCGCGCGAATCCAGGAAGGCGTTGCCGCGCTCGGCGGCTATGCCGAGATCTTCCAGCGCAACGTGCTCGCCTCCGGCGTCATCCCGCAGATTTCCGTCATCATGGGTCCCTGCGCGGGCGGCGACGTCTATTCGCCTGCGATGACCGACTTCATCTTCATGGTCCGCGACACGTCCTACATGTTCGTGACGGGGCCGGACGTGGTGAAGACCGTGACGAACGAGACGGTGACGGCCGAAGAACTCGGCGGCGCCTCGGTGCACACGGTGAAATCCTCGATCGCGGACGGCGCCTACGACAACGATGTCGAGGCGCTGCTCGAGATGCGCCGGCTCCTCGACTTCCTGCCGGCCTCCAATACCGCGCCGGTGCCGGAACTCGAATTCTCCCAATCCGTCAGTGCGATAGATCCGTCCTTGGACACGTTGATCCCGGACAGCGCGAACAAGCCCTACGACATGGAGGAGCTGATCGCGAAGACCGTCGACGAGGGCGACTTCTTCGAGATTCAGGCGGCC
>JACMIV010000179.1 GCA_014380965.1 Rhizobiaceae bacterium
GGCCTGCAGACGGTCGACCTCAAGCTGCCCGCGATCGTGACGACCGACCTTCGTCTCAACGAGCCGCGCTACGCCTCGCTGCCGAACATCATGAAGGCGAAGAAGAAGCCGCTCGAGGAGAAGTCGCCCGCCGACTACGGCGTCGACGTCACGCCGCGCCTCACCGTCGTGAAGACCGTCGAGCCCGCCAAGCGTGGCGCCGGCATCAAGGTGGCCTCGGTGGACGAGTTGATCGGCAAGCTCAAATCTGAAGCCGGCGTACTTTAATCCCCCGCCTTCGAAGGGAATGTTTCACATGACGACTCTTCTTCTCGCCGAACACGACAACAGTACCCTCTCCGAACTGACGGCCAAGGCCCTGACGGCCGCGACGGCGCTTGGCGGAGAGGTTCACATCCTCGTAGCCGGCGTCGGCGCCTCCACTGTGGCGGACGCCGCTGCCAAGCTTTCGGGCGTCGCCAAGGTGCTGCTCGCCGAAGGCGAGCCTTACGCTCACCATCTCGCCGAGCCGCTCGCCGACCTCATCGTCAAGCTTGCCGCGAACTACGATGCGGTCGTCGCCGCCTCGACCACCACGGCGAAGAACGTCATGCCGCGCGTCGCGGCCCTCCTCGACGTGATGCAGCTCTCGGACGTGACGAAGGTCGAAGGTCCGGACACGTTCGAGCGGCCGATCTACGCCGGCAACGCCATCCAGACGGTAACGTCGGCCGACGCCAAAAAGATCGTGACCGTCCGCACCGCCTCCTTCACTGCCACCGGCGAGGGCGGATCGGCCGCGATCGAGAAGGTGGACGCCGCGGGCGATCCGGCGCTCTCGACCTTTGTCGAGGAGCGTCTGGCGGAGAGCGACCGTCCCGAGCTGACCTCGGCGAAGATCATCCTCTCGGGCGGGCGCGCGCTCGGCTCCAAGGAGAAATTCGAGGAGATCATCTTGCCGCTCGCCGACAAGCTGGGCGCCGCCATCGGCGCCTCGCGCGCTGCCGTGGACGCAGGCTACGCGCCGAACGACTGGCAGGTCGGCCAGACCGGCAAGGTGGTCGCTCCCGACCTCTACATCGCCGCCGGGATTTCCGGCGCGATCCAGCATCTCGCGGGCATGAAGGATTCCAAGGTGATCGTCGCGATCAACAAGGACGAGGAGGCGCCGATCTTCCAGGTCGCCGACTACGGCCTCGTCGGCGATCTCTTCACCCTCCTGCCGGAGCTTCAGTCGAAGCTCTGACGGGTCGATCGAACGCCGCGCCGATGCTATCGGCGCGGCGTTCTCCATTGACCCTCCTTGCGAGAAAGAAGAGGCGTCGGCGCCCGAATGCGTTAGGATGAAACAGCCCCAAGGGCTTCTCACGATGGAAATCTCGATCCGGTGCGGTCGCGGAGCGGAAAAGCTGCCGCCGGCCCCGGCTCCAGCGCGGCGGCAACGGACACATGGCGGACATCCCTAAGAAGATCGACCTTTCGAAGATCGGCGTCGTCGGGGCGGGGCAGATGGGCACCGGCATCGCCCATGTCGTTGCGCTAGCGGGCTACGACGTGACGCTCTACGACGTCTCCGAGGATCGCGCGGCGAAGGTCATCGACAAAGTCTCCTCGACCCTCGACCGCCAGCTTTCCTCCGGCAAGATCAGCGTCGACGAGAAAGCCGCAGCGCTCAGGCGCGTCACCATCGCCGCGGCAGTCGGAGACCTCTCCGACATGGACCTCGTGATCGAGGCGGGGACCGAGGACGAGACCGTCAAGCGCAAGATCTACGCGGCCGTCTGTCCGGTCCTGAAGCCGTCCGCGATTCTCGCGACCAATACCTCGTCCATCTCGATCACGCGCCTTGCCTCCTCCACCGACCGGCCCGAACGCTTCATCGGCATCCACTTCATGAACCCGGTTCCGGTCATGAAGCTCGTCGAGCTCGTGCGCGGCATCGCGACCGGCGACGAGACTTTCGAAGCCTCGAAATCCTTCGTGGCAAGGCTCGACAAGACGGCAACCGTCTCGGAGGATTTTCCAGCCTTCATCGTCAACCGCATCCTCCTGCCGATGATCAACGAGGCGATCTACACGCTCTACGAAGGCGTCGGCTCGGTCGAGAGCATCGACACGGCGATGAAGCTCGGCGCCAACCACCCGATGGGCCCGCTGCAGCTCGCCGACTTCATCGGCCTCGACACGTGCCTCTCGATCATGCAGGTCCTGCACGATGGCCTTTCGGACTCCAAGTACCGACCCTGCCCGCTGCTCGTGAAGTA
>JACMIV010000180.1 GCA_014380965.1 Rhizobiaceae bacterium
ATGGCCGTCTCGACGTCGCGAGACTGGATACGGCCGTTCGGTCCGGAGCCGGAGAGGGCCCGCAGGTCGATCTGCCGATCGCGCGCAAGTCGGCGGGCGAGGGGCGTCGCGCGTGGGCGGGCTTCCCAGACATTCGCTTCGCCGGCAGGCACTGCCGCTTCCGAAACGCTGCCGGGTGCCGGAGCCGTCGATCCCGGCAGGGCGGCGTAGGACTTCGCCGTGTTCGATGCTTCCTGAGCGACTGCCGCAGAAGCCTCGACCTTCCCTACGGGAGCGTCCTGCGGCGCGGTTTCGCCCTCGGCGAGAATCCAGGCGACCCGAGAGCCGACGGGGAGCGCCGTCCCGTCGTCGGCCGCAAGGCGGTGGACGCGGCCGCTCGCCGGGGCGTCGATCTCCATCGCGGCCTTGTCGGTCTCGATCTCGAAGAGGACGGCGCCCTTCTCGACGCGCTCGCCCTCGCCGACGAACCAGCGGGAGATGGAGCCGGTCGCCATGTCCATGTCGACGCGCGGAAGGATGACTTCAGTCGCCATGGTCAGATCTTCCCCTGAACGAGTCGCCGGGCTTCACTGAGGATGTCGCCGACCTGCGGCACGGCGGCCTTTTCGAGATCGGGATTGTAGGGGAGCGGGGCCTCCGCGCCGCCGAGCCGGACGATGCGGGCGTCGAGATAGTCGAAGGCCTCGCTCTCGGCGATCATCGCGGAGATTTCCGCGCCGAGCCCGAGCGTCTTGACGCCTTCGTAAACGCACATCAGGCGGCTCGTGCGCTTGACGCTCTCGATGATCGTCGCGGTGTCCATCGGGCGCAGCGTCCGGAGATCTACGACCTCGACGTCGATGCCTTCCGCGGCCAGCGTCTCGGCCGCTTCGAGAGACTTCCCGACCATGATCGAGGTCGCGACGATCGTGAGGTCGCGCCCCGCGCGGGCGATCTCGGCCTTGCCGATCGGCACGGTGTAGCGGCCTTCGGGCACCGGGCCCTTGGTCTTGTAGAGCAGCTTGTGCTCGAAGATCATCACCGGGTCTGGATCGTCGATCGCGGCGAGCAGCATGCCTTTGGCGTCGTGCGGGTTCGACGGCTGGATGACCTTCAGCCCGGGGACATGGGCGAACCATGCCTCGAGGCTCTGGCTGTGCTGGGCGGCCGCGCCCGTGCCGGAGCCGGAGGGAAAGCGCATGACCAGCGGCACCGAGACGGCACCGCCCAGCATGTAGCGCAGCTTCGCCGCCTGGTTGACGATCTGCTCCATGGCGAGCGTCGCGAAGTCGGAGAACTGGAACTCGAAGATCGGGCGCATGCCCGTCAGCGCCGCTCCGACCGCGACGCCGGCACCGCCGAGCTCGGAAATCGGCGTGTCCATGACGCGTCCCTCGCCGAAACGGGCGACGAGGTCGCCGGTGACCTGAAAGGCACCGCCATAGACGCCGATGTCCTCGCCCATCAGGAAGACGCGGTCGTCCTCCTCCATGGCGATGGCCATAGCCTCGTGGATCGCCTGGGCATAGCTGAGTTCTCGAACGGGCTGGTCCATGGATCAATGGCTCTGCGAGGGGGTGTAGACGTCTCGGGTGAGGTCGGCGAGCGCGGGGGCCGCGCTGTCCCGCGCGAAATCGAGACCTTCCGCGATCTCGACCTCGACGGAAGCGACGATGCGTGCGATCTCGTCCTCGTCGATGAGGCCGAGGCTCTTCAGTTCTTCCTGGAAAAGCCCGATGGGGTCGCGCGTCTGCCAGTGCTCGATCTCTTCCTTGGTGCGGTAGCGGTTGCGGTCCGAGCGCGAATGGCCGCGGATGCGGTAAGTCTTGGCTTCGATGAGGGTCGGGCCCTCGCCCCGGCGCGCGCGCTCCACCGCTTCGAAGGAAGCGGCGGCGACGTCCGCAAAGGAATTGCCGTCGACGACGACGCCCGGCATCGCGTAGGCGGCAGCGCGCGTGGCGATGTCCTTCACCGCGGTCGAGCGCTCGGTCGAGGTCGACATGCCGTAATTGTTGTTCTCGCAGACGAAGACGACGGGCAGCTTCCAGATCGCCGCCATGTTCAGCGCCTCGTGGAAGGCGCCCTCGTTGTTGGCGCCGTCGCCGAAGAAGGAGACAGCGACTTGCCTCGTGCCGCGCATCTTGGCCGAGAGCGCCGCGCCGACGGCGATCGGGATGCCGCCGCCGACGATGCCGTTGGCGCCGAGATTGCCCTTCGAAGGATCGGCGATGTGCATGGAGCCGCCGCGCCCTTTGCAGTAGCCGCTTTCCTTGCCGAAGAACTCGGCGAACATCCGCTTCACCTCGGCGCCCTTGCCGATGCAGTGGCCGTGGCCGCGATGGGTCGAGGTGATGTAGTCGCTCTCCTCCAGCGCGACACAGGTGCCGACGGCGCTCGCTTCCTGGCCGATGGAAAGGTGCATCGTGCCGTGGATGAGGCCGCGCATGTAGGCTTCCTCGGCGCCCTCCTCGAAGCGACGGATGAGGTGCATCTTGCGCAGCGCTTCGGAAAGCTCGGCGATCGAAAGCCG
>JACMIV010000016.1 GCA_014380965.1 Rhizobiaceae bacterium
GCGGCCTCATGCCGGTGGAATCGACCATCATGGTCGCCATTCCAGAGCTCGACGGCGCGACCGGGCCGATCGTCTTCGGCGGTCGTTCCGATCATGCCGGCAAGCCCTGCGGCGGTTGCCACCGCGCCTGCGTCTTCACCGTCTCCGGCACGGGGCGCGACATGCATTCCTGCGGCGAACGCGCCGACATGCTGGCCGCCCGCGTAGAGAAGCTCGTGCGCTTGCGCCGGACGGAACGGGCGAAGAAGAAGGTCGCGATCGTTCTCTTCAACTTCCCGCCCAATGCCGGCAACACCGGCACGGCCGCCTATCTCTCCGTCTTCGCCTCCCTTTTCGAGACGCTCACGGCCATGAAGCGCGAGGGCTACGACGTCGCGGTGCCCGCCAATGTCGACGCGCTGCGCTCGGCCCTCATCGAGGGCAACCGCGAACGCTACGGCATGCATGCCAACGTCCACACTAAGATCTCGGCCGACACGCATGTGCGCCGCGAGCGCTGGCTGTCCGAGATCGAGGCGCAATGGGGCCCCGCCCCCGGCCGCCAGCAGAGCGACGGTTCCTCGATCTTCGTGCTCGGAGCCCAGTTCGGCAACGTCTTCGTCGGCGTCCAGCCCGCTTTCGGCTACGAGGGCGACCCAATGCGCCTCCTCTTCGAGAAGGGCTTCGCGCCGACCCACGCCTTCGCGGCCTTCTATCGCTACATTCGCGATGATTTCGGCGCCGAGGCCGTCCTTCATTTCGGCACGCACGGCTCGCTCGAATTCATGCCGGGCAAGCAGTCCGGCCTCTCGGCCCGCGACTGGCCGGACCGGCTGATCGGGGACCTCCCGAACATCTATCTCTACGCCGCCAACAACCCCTCCGAGGGCGCCATCGCCAAGCGGCGCTCGGCGGCGACGCTGATCTCCTACATGACCCCGCCGATCGCCCATGCCGGGCTCTATCGCGGGCTTCTCGACCTCAAAACCACCATCGAGCGCTGGCGCGCCGTCGACCCCGACGAGGGGGATCTGGAGCGTGCGGAGATCGCCGTACTGATCCAGGCGCAGGCGGCATCCGTCGATCTTTCGGCCGCCGAGCCCGTCTGGGAAGCGGACGGCGTCGACAGCAAGATCGAGATGCTCAGCCGCGACATCCTCGAACTCGAATACACGCTGATCCCGCACGGCCTTCACGTCGTCGGCAAGGCGCCTTCGCTGTCCGAGCGCGCCGACATGCTGCTCGCCATCGCCGAGGCCGGCCATGCGATGCGGCTCGACCGGACCGTCGCCGAGGCGCTGGTCGCAGGCGCCTCGCCGGAAGCCGCCCTCGCCAAGGCCGCTTTGCTTCCGAGCAACGCCCTCGTCGAGACGCTGACGGTGCTCGCCGAGACCGACCGTCAGATGGCGGAGGATCACGAGATCCCCGCGATGCTGCGCGCCCTCGACGGACGCTTCATCCGCCCCGCCCCCGGCGGCGACGTGCTCCGCACCCCGGCGATCCTGCCGACGGGCCGCAATCTCCACGGCTTCGACCCGTTCCGCATCCCCTCCGCCTTCGCGGTCGCGGATGGGGCGCGGCAGGCCAAGCGCCTCATCGACCGGCACATGGCGGACGGTCTGCCGATGCCGGAGACGGTCGCGATCGTGCTCTGGGGCACCGACAACCTGAAGAGCGAGGGCGGCCCGATCGCCCAGGCGCTCGCCCTCATCGGCGCCGAGCCGCGCTTCGACACCTACGGGCGCATCGCCGGGGCGACGCTCGTTCCCCTCGACGTGCTCGGCCGGCCCCGCATCGACGTGATCGCGACCTTGTCCGGCATCTTCCGCGATCTCCTGCCGCTGCAGATCAAGCTTCTCGCGGAAGCCTGCTTCATGGCCGCCTCGGCCGACGAGCCGGAGGAGATGAACTTCGTGCGCAAGCATGCGCTGCGCCATGTCGAGCAGACCGGCTGCGATCTCGAGACGGCGTCGCTCCGCGTCTTCGGCAATGCGGAGGGCGCCTACGGCTCCAACGTCAACCATCTCATCGAGAATTCGGGCTGGGAGAACGAGGACGAGCTGGCCGAGACCTACGAGCGCCGCAAGAGCTTCGCCTATGGCCGCTCCGGCCAGCCGGCCCAGCAGGCGGTGCTCCTCCAGAGCGTCCTCGCCGGCGTCGATCTCGCCTACCAGAACCTCGACTCCGTCGAGCTTGGCGTCACCACCGTCGACCATTATTTCGATACGCTGGGCGGCATCAGCCGCGCGGTGAAGCGCGCCAAGGGCACCGCCGCGCCCGTCTATATCGGCGACCAGACCCGCGGCGAAGGCACGGTGCGCTCGCTGTCGGAGCAGGTCGCGATCGAGACGCGCACCCGGATGCTCAACCCCAAATGGTACGAGGGCATGCTCGCCCACGGCTACGAGGGCGTGCGCCAGATCGAGGAGCACGTGCGCAACACGATGGGCTGGTCGGCGACGACGGGCGAGGTGCAGCCCTGGGTCTACGAGAAGCTGACCGAGACCTTCCTGCTCGACCCCGAAATGCGCGAACGGCTGGCGGCGTTGAACCCGCACGCCTCCGCCAAGATGGCGAACCGCCTCATCGAAGCGCACGAGCGCCACTACTGGACCCCCGATGCCGCGATGCTGGATGCCCTGCGTCAGGCGAGCGACGAACTCGAAGACCGTGTCGAAGGCATCACGGTGGAGGCAGCCGCATGAACGTTTTCACGCATCCAAGGGTCGCGAAGGACGAAGCGCGGGCCGCTCGGCTCGACGGAGAGGGCAGCGTCCAGGTCGAGCTCGATCCGAACCTCGAGATCGGCACGGCCAAGGTCTTCGCCATCTACGGCAAGGGCGGCATCGGCAAGTCGACGACCTCCTCGAACCTGTCGGTCGCCTTCTCCAAGCTCGGCAAGCGCGTCCTGCAGATCGGCTGCGACCCGAAGCACGACTCGACC
>JACMIV010000181.1 GCA_014380965.1 Rhizobiaceae bacterium
ACGGCAGGGCGCGCGGCGGCGCTCTCGGCGGGAGCGGGGGCGATGGCGCTCATCGGGCCAACTCCCCGCGGCGCGTCCAGCGGTCGATGCGGCCGATCGCGATCGAGGAGACCATGGTGAGCGCCAGGAAGATCGCGCAGGCGACGCCGAAGAAGAGGAAGGGTTCGCGCGTCACGCGCGAGGCGATGCCGGCCTGGCGCATCGTATCCGCAAGTCCGATGACCGAGACGAGGGCCGTGTCCTTCAAGAGGTTCATCCAGAGATTGCCGAGGCCCGGTAACGCGATCCGGATGAGCTGGGGGACGAGGACAAGGAGCATGATTCGCCATTTCGATATCCCGAGCGCCTTGGCGCCCTCGGTCTGCCCGAGCGGAATCGCCCGAAAGGCCGAGAGGAACACCTCGCTCGCGAAAGCCGAGAAGACGAGGCCGAGCGCCACCATGCCGGCGAGGAACGGAGAAATCTCGAGATTGGGCAGCCCCACCGCGGTCATGCCGGCGTTGATCGCGCTCTGCGCGCCGAAATAGACGAGGAAGAGCGTCAGGAGCTCGGGCAGCCCTCGGAAGATCGTCGTGTAGACGTCGCAGGCGAGCCGCAGCGACGCATCGGCGGACTGCTTGCCGAGCGCCAGCAGGAACCCTGCGACGAGCCCGATCGGGAGCGTGGCGAGCGACAGCGCGATCGTGACGACGACGCCCTTCAGAATATCGTCGCCCCAGCCGTTCGGCCCGAAGCCGATCAAGGTCCAGCTACTCTCCATCAGCCTCTCGCCCTCGTCTCGCCTGCGTACCGGCCGACCGGGCGTCCGAAAACGCACTGTTCAGCCAGCCATCGATTGCCCCGGAGCGTGCCGGCTCTAAAACCTCGTCCACCCTCAGGAGGAGACGAGACGCCATGACCATATCCCGCCGCCAGATGCTCGCCGGGGCGATCGCCGCACCGATCGCCCTCAAGTTCGCCATCCTGCCGGCTGGAGCACAGACCGGAACGGCGGGGACGCAGGTCGTCGCCCTCCAGAAGGTCAAGGCCGGCGAGGCGATCGTCACGGCGATCTCCGACGGGTACATCCCGATCGACGTCGCCTATCTCTCGAACATCACGCCCGAAGCCGCCAACGAGGCACTGGCCGCGCAATTCATGGGCGCTTCTCCCGTCGTCACCGGCGTCAACGCCTATCTCGTGACGCTTGGCGACAGGACGGTCCTCGTCGACGCCGGCGGCGCCGGCTACGCGCCAGACATGGGCAAGCTCGTCGCCGGCATCGAGGCCGCTGGCGTTGCGCTCGGCGACATCGACGCGATCCTTCTCACGCATCTTCACATCGATCATATCGGTGCCCTCGTCACCGCCGGAAGCGCCACCTTCCCGAATGCAGAGCTTCACGTCCACGAGAACGACGTCGCGTTCTTCTCGAGCGCGGAGAACAAGGCGGCGGCCCCCGAGCCTTTCAAGGTCTTCTTCGACAAGGCGGTGGAGGCACTGACCGTCTACGAGGGGAAGGTGAAGACCTTCACCGGCGAGACCGAGGTCGTCCCCGGAATCACGACGCGCGAGCTCTTCGGCCACACGCCCGGCCACTGCGGCTTCGTCGTCGGCACGGGCGAGGAAGCGCTCTTCATCTGGGGCGACATCGTCCATGTCGGCCCGGTGCAGATGGCGCGGCCCGATGTCGGCATCGCCTTCGACGTAGACGGCCCAGCCGCGATCGCGACCCGCAAGGCGGTGTTCGAGAAGGTGGCGGCCGAGCGGACGCGCATCGCGGGAATGCACATCGCCTTCCCCGGAATCGGCCATCTCGTGAAGCTTGCTGAGGGTGACGGTTACGATTTCGAGCCCTCGTCCTGGGTCTATACGCTGGACTGACGATGAGGCGCCGTCCCACGACGGCCTCATCGCCGATGGATCGGGCGCGGCGGAAGAAGCCGCGCCCGATCCTCGACAAACGGATTATTCGCCGTAGACGTCGAACTTGAAGTACTTGTCCTGAATGGTCTTGTAGGTGCCGTCGGCGCGGATGGCGACGATCGCATCGTCGAACATCTTCTTCAGCTTGGCGTCGCCCTTGCGAAGGCCGATGCCGGCGCCGACGCCGTAGATTTCCGGGTTGGCGGGAAGCGTGCCGAGGATCTTGCAGCAGGCACCGTCGGCGCTCTCGACCCATTGCGAAAGTACCACCACGTCGTCCATGACGGCGTCGAGACGACCATTGCCGATGTCGAGCTTGTATTCCTCGGAGGTCGGATAGACCTTTACGTCGCTGTCGGGGAAGAGGACTTCGGCAGCCTGCGAATGGGTGGTCGAGGCCTGCGCGCCGATCGCCTTGCCGGCGAGGGCCTCCGCCGTCGTCGCCGTAATGTCGCTGTCCTTCGGCACGGCGATCGCGGGCGGGGTCTGGTAATACTTGTTGGAGAAGTCGATCTGCTGCTGGCGCTCGGGCGTGATCGACATCGATGCGATGATCGCGTCGTAGTTGTTGTTCTGGAGCGCCGGAATGATGCCGTCCCAATCCTGCGTCACGAAGGTGCATTCCACCTTCATGTTCGTGCACAGCGCCTTGGCGATGTCGATGTCGAAGCCCGTGAGTTCGCCGCCCGCGGTCAGGAAGTTGAACGGGGGATAGGCGCCTTCCGTGCCGACCCGGATCGTCGACCAGTCCTTGGCGGAATCGTCGGCTCGAGCGCTCGTGAAGCTCGTCGCCAGAGCAAGGGTTGCCACCGCGAGGGTGAGACTACGAGAAAAACGCATGGGCATCTCCGATGACGAGGAACGGAGGCACGGCGGGCGTCTCAGCCTTGTCTTTGTGCATGCCTCTTAAGACGGCGATACTCCCACTGTTTTCAATGGTTGTGCAACTGCCCGCGTGACATGTCCGGCGAAGTTTCGAGGCCTCGATGCAGGCGGTGTGGCGGCTTAGCCGGGCTTGCGCTCCCGGCGTGCCACAAGCGAGGCGGCGAAGCCGAGCACGCCGAAGGCGACCATCAGGAGAACGAGCCCGACACCGTCGGTTCCACGCGTGGCGAGAATCGCCGCGACCATCGTCGCCACGGCTCCGACGCCGATCTGGAACGCCCCGAGGATGCCGGCCGCAGCCCCCGCCGCCTCCGGCCGGACACTGACCCCGCCGGCCGTCGCAGAGGGGAGGGCTAGCCCGTTGCCGAGGCCGACGAGGAGCATCGGGAGGAAGAGCGTACCGGCCGAAAGCCAGCCGGACAGGACGAAGGCTGCCGACAGAAGCGTCGCACTCAGCGACACGGCGGCGCCGGTCACCATCATCGTCTTGATGCCGAGCCGCTCGGAGAGGCGGCCGGCCGCGAAATTGCCGAGGATGTATCCCAGCGCGCAGAACATGAACCAGAAGCCGTAGCCGGCCGGCGTCATGCCGAGGACCTCGACGGCGACGAAAGGGGCGCCGCCGAGGAACGCGAAGAAGACGCCCGAGGTCAACGAGGAGGAGAGGACGTAGACCCAGAAGTTCGGCGTGGAGAACAGCGCGCCGTAGCTGCCGAACTGCGAGGCGATCGGCTTGCCGCGTTCGGCATTGGTCTCGGAAAGGTCGAACCAGAAGAGGACGAAGGCGAGGACGCCGATCCCTTCGAGGAGCCAGAAGACGGCCCGCCAGCCGACGGCCCCGTCGATCACGCCGCCGAGCGCCGGTCCGAGCATCGGGGCCACGGCAAGGCCCATCGTGACGTAGCCGATCATGCTCGCCGCTTTCTCGCGGCT
Organism: Rhizobiaceae bacterium; assembly: GCA_014380965.1. Taxonomy (GTDB): domain Bacteria; phylum Pseudomonadota; class Alphaproteobacteria; order Rhizobiales; family Rhizobiaceae; genus Plantimonas. The sequence goes on from JACMIV010000181.1 coordinate 3,724, forward strand.
GTAGAGGTCGCGCACGATCGCCCGCGACAGCGCGATGCCGGTCGCGCTCGCGGCCTGCACGACACGCCCCGCCAGGAAGAGCTGGACGTTTTCGGCGACGAGGCAGAGGAGCGTGCCGAAGATGAACAGCGCCATGCCGCCGAGGATGACGGGGCGGCGGCCGAAGCGGTCCGACAGGGGGCCTGCGATCAACTGGATGGCCGCGGTGGCAAAGAGGTAGAGCGACAGGCCGAGCCCGACGGTCGCCCCGTCCGCGCCGAGATCGCGTGCGATCGAGGTCATCGACGGAATGAAGATGTTGATCGCGAGGGGCGAGATCGACGAGGCGATCATCAACGTCGCCAGCATCGGCGCGCGGCCGGCTGCGCGTGATGATCCAAGGGAGCGCGTGTCGAAGGTCATGTCGGCTTTCGCGGGAGAAGGAGGGCGTCAGATGGGGCGCTCCGCTTCGCGCTCAACCCTTCGGCGGTGAACGGACCCGCCACTCGATGCGATCCATCCATAGGTGCCGGGCGGTCAGGGCACGCCGTTTTCGTCGAGGAGGAGCCGGCGGCCGCGGACGCGCTCGCGGTAGAAGGCGTAGCCGCCGCTGCCCACCACGATCGCCGAGCCGAGGAGCACGAAAGCGTCCGGGGTCTCGCCGAAACCGACGACGCCGACGACAAGGGCGAAGACGAGGATGGAATAGCGGAAGGGCGCGACGAAGCCCATGTCGCCGATCCGCATCGCCTCCACGATGAAGATGTAGCCGGTGCCGATCATGACCGCAGCGACGGCAAGAATGCCGAGATGGCGCGGCTCCAGCGGATGCCACTCGCCGAAGGGCACGAGCAGCCAGCCGGTCAGCATCACCGCGCCCGCGGTCGTCATGGCGATGAAGAGCGAGGGGATCGTCTGCGGAACGCGCCGCGTGATGAGATCGCGGGCGGCGGCGCAGACGACGGAGACGAGCACGTAGACCGAGGCCGAGGTGAAGCCTGCAAGGCCGGGGCGGACGATGACGAGGACGCCGAGGAAGCCGACGCCGATCGCCGTCCAGCGCCGCCAGCCGACCGGTTCGGCGAGGAACAGCGCAGCGCCCAGCGTGACGACAAGCGGCAGGGCCTGGAAGATCGCCGAGGCGTTGGCGAGCGGCAGCGAGGCGAGCGCCGAGATATAGCTTACCGTCGCGCCGATGTCGGCGAGCGTGCGCAGCAGGACGAG